>CAZXJC010000523.1:0-2931 GCA_964640885.1 uncultured Pirellulaceae bacterium
GCTCAAGCGCGGTCTCCAGGTAGGTGATCCGATTGTCACCTATACGGGAGAGAAATGTGGCGGTATCCAGGACGGTATCGCGGTCGGCAGGAATTTGTGCTACACGTGAGTGCTTGGCAGTCGCCCTGTCGTCTTCATCTTCGCTCGCAAGATGGACGACAACTTGGCCAGTTTGGTCAAGCAGATTGACAAGGTTGTAGCAGCCAATTCGAAAAAGAAGATGGCGTCTGTGGTGAACTTCCTGGGTGAAGAGACCGACGACGTAATCAGTGATGCCAAGAAGTTTGGCAAGCAACACAAGGTTAAAAATGTAGCCTTGGTTGTGCCGCGACCATCATTTAATGGTCCTCCGTCCTTCAAGGTCAACGAGCAGGCTGAATTGACAGTCATGCTTTACAAGGGTCGCCGCATTGTCGGTAATCACGCCCTTGCCGCTGGCAAATTGGACGCCAAGAAAATCAAAGAGATTGTCAAGGATGCCTCAGCACTCGTGAAGTAAGCTGTTATCCAGGCACTCTGTTTGAACAGAGAATTTCATCAGGGCAGGACAACGCAACGCGTTGTTCTGCCCTTTTGTTATGGTGACTGGCTGCCTAGCGTCGACTGTTCTGGTTGCCGCGACGGCCGCGACGCAAGAATCCAACCCGGCGTCGCTCATCCCCAGGTTGTTCCACTTCGCTAGTCTTCGCAGGCTCGGAATTAGATTCAACCAGTTTCTTGACCAGGCGTTCAATGGCGGGTCCCCGAATGTTCACGTAACGAACGGTTCCTTCCGCGTCGACGAGTACACAGAAAGGAATACGGTGTACGTCCAGTTGTACGGCAAGCTTGTTTTTCCAGCCATTGCCGTCGAAAAACTGGGGCCAGTTAATCTTTCTGGCTTCCAGCATCTTGTCGAGGGCCTCCTTGTCTTTGTCCAGGCTGATGCCGAGGATTTCAAATCCGCGCGGGTGGTATTGCTGGTAAACCTTCTGCAAACGGGGTAGTTCAGCCAGGCAGGGGCGGCACCAGGTGGCCCAAAAATCGACCAACACTACCTTGCCTTTGAGCGTGGAAGGGTTGATGGTTTGCTGGTCACGATGGGCTTTGATTTCAAAGTTCACTAGCGGCTGGCCGATCATCTGGAGCTGAGCCAGTTGGCCCTTGAGAAAGCTGACTTCGCGACTGAGCCGGCCAGCGGTTTCCGCTTCCGCTATGTAACCTTCCAGGTACTTGAGGCCCTCTTCACTGCGATCAAGCATCGAGAGTGCCTGGGCCCATTCCAGCACGATACCACCATTGCGCTGTTCAGGATGTGCTTCGATCGCTCGCACGGCTTGCTGGGGATTGTCCGAACGTACATAGGACTGCACCAGCCGCGTCGTGGAGAGACTGGCCAAGTCATGTTTCGGATACTGTTTGAGAAAGGCATCGTAGGCAGGAGCGGCCTGCTGGTAGTTGCCCATGTTCCAGAGAGAGATTGCTTTCAGGTAAGTAACCTCCGCCCGTTGTTTGGATTGGGGGTATTTTTTCAGGAACTTGTTAATCAACGCAACACCTTCCGAGCTCCCCTGGCAAAAGATCAGGTGCTTAACTTGTCGCATGTTGATAGCCTTGGAAAGTTCGTCGAAGGCTTTCTGTTCCGCTGTCATAGCTGGTTGGCCGGATCGGTTGATTTTATAAGTCTTGCCATCACGTTTTCCCTTGATGTCAAGAATCCGTTGCAAGTAGTTGTCCAATCGGTCTCCGGAATAGCCGACCTGGGTGTCATATGATTTACCGTTGGCGTTAGCCAGGATCACGGTTGGGAAACCACGAATCTTGTAGAGTTTTTTGAGCTGTTCATTTTGTTGGATAGTCTGGGCACTCTGTTTCGACTTGTTGCGTGGGTAGTCCAGGGTGACAAAAATATAGTGCTGGCCCAGCTGCTTGGCGAAGTCCGGCTTGCTCAAGACATTCTTATGTAAAGCGATACAGGGAGGACACCAGTCGGAGCCAGTGAAGTCGATGAGGAGATCTTTTTGTTGTTGTGCGGCAAGTTTCTTAGCTGCGGTAAAGTCGATCAGCCAGTTTGCGTCGGCTGCTAAAACTGTCGGGCTAGCTGAGGCCAGCAGTAGCAATAAGCAAAGAGCCAGGTGACGATAACGTGCGATATTGGCCATTGAATTAAAATCCTGAAAATTTTGAGAATAAACAACTGTGGTCGAGTGCTGTCCGGTTATCTTTGGCAATCCTAGTCGACCAGCCGTAGGGAAGGCAAGATCTCTCGTTGTCCGATCGCCTGGCTGGCTGGGTTCAGGCCAGTCTGTTGGTTACAATGGGTACGTTTTAGCGGCTATCGGTAACAGTCGTGGCCCTGGCAGTTGGGCTGTTTCGGCAACTGTAAAAAAGTAGCGGGTTGATATGAAGATCAATACAGAACTCCAGGCAGGTGATTTAACTTCGCAGATCACAGACCTGTTCGAACTTTCGGCCGCTAAGATCAGGGCGATCGAAGAGGGCAGGCAGCAATTCAGCGGTAGTCCTGTTTTTACCGTGGATGGGAAATACGTGTCCCAAGGTTGGACGGAATGGACCGAGGGATTTTGTTACGGTTCTGCAATCTTGCAGTTTGATGCGACTGGAGAAGAGCAGTTCCTGCAACTTGGCCGTGATAAAACGATCCAGCAGATGGCAGCCCATGTCTCGCACATTGGTGTACATGATCACGGTTTTAATAACGTTAGTACCTATGGAGCGCTGCGCAGACTGATGTTGGAGCAGCGTATTGCAGAAAATAGCTGGGAGCGAAATTTCTACGAACTAGGATTGAAAACCAGTGGCGCGGTACAAGCAGCTCGCTGGTCGACCACCCACGATGGCCAGGGATATATCTATTCTTTCAACGGACCTCACTCGCTCTTTTGTGACACGATTCGCTCATTGCGATCACTGGCCATGGCCCACTCGTTA
>CAZXJC010000524.1:0-2986 GCA_964640885.1 uncultured Pirellulaceae bacterium
GGACGGCTGCTTGATGCACTGGACAAGAGTGCTTATGCCGACAACACCTGGATCGTGCTGTGGTCGGACCATGGCTGGCATCTGGGAGAGAAAGAGCATTGGGGAAAGGCAACAGGCTGGGAACGTGCCTCGCATGTTCAGCTGGTGATTGTGCCTCCCAAGACGGCCAACCTGGACTGCTTCCAAGCCGGGACGCGGTGTCAGCGGATGGTTAGCTTGATCGATCTTTTCCCGACACTCATCGCTGCTTGCCAGCTCAAGTCAAAACCCGAACACGATGGGAAGAGCTTGTTGCCACTGGTTCGTCAACCAACGGCTGCGTGGCCAGAGGCAACGGTGATTACCTGGGCTCGCGGTAACCATGCGGTTCAAACCGATCGCTGGCGGTACTTACATTACTACGATGGCAGCGAAGAACTCTACGACCATCGGAATGATTCCCACGAATGGTATGATCTTTCTACGCAAGCGGAGTACCAGCAGCAGAAACAACATCTGCGCCAGTGGGTTCCTAAGAATGATGACGTTCGGCACTTTGTTCGAATGGGAAAATGGAAGGCGGTTTTCCCAGGCAATAAATCGCACCTCGGTAAGGATGTGCTGCTGTTTGATACCCAGTTTCGTAACGGGATTGAAGAGCGGACCAGCGTGGCCAAGGAACATCCGAAAATAGTTCAACAGATTCGCCGACTGCTCGACGAATCTGCTGAACCGGGTAAGTACCTGACGCTGGGCCAGTGACGTTCAACCCATGATATCGATCGTTAGCGACCTAGCTGGATCGAAAAACCTGGTGTTGAGTAACCAATACCCAAACGGCTTCGGTATGGGTTGTAATAAGCTCCGGATGGGTACGGGGCATAGTAAGAACTGCGACGTCCCAAATAGTCGTAGTAACCCGGGTGTCTCAACGAATAGTGTACGGTTCCCTGTCGGTAACGGGTTGTTGGATAGCGAACTCCGTGACGAGTAATGGTCCGCTGCCGTAACCCAGGGTAATAGGAATTGTAGTAGGTACTACGATATCCGGGTGACCCAGTGGAATAGAAGAACTGAATGCCACCGGCTGCCGAAGCGGTTTCAGATAGCGCTGCCAGGGCAGCGAAGACGATCAAGGTTCTTAAAGCGATAATCACGGTACACCTCCGTTTTCTGGGGGGAAGTTGGTGGGCGGTTGCTTAACAGGTTGTCTTTCTACCGCCCGCTTTCGTAAGAGAAGAAACGCACTTGCCGTGCCAATCGCCAGCGGAAGTGATCTAAGTAGTTGTCTGGAAAGGGATTCTTGTCGTTTCAACACTGGTTTGGTACTTTCCGTGAGACGAGGGGTGTGGTCGAATTGATACCACCCAGTTTCAAACTGATATTTTTTTGCAGGGGCTCAACGCTTTCTTTGAGTCGGATTAGAATTTCTGTTACGAGCAGGCTCTCTATTGTGCGAGGTATGTTATGGCCGGTAGTTTAAGTTCCGCCGAGTTAACTCAATATCAAGAGCAGGGTATTCTCTTTCCCTTGCCGGTCATGAGTACCGCTGAGGCGGCAGGCTATCTGGATGCTGCCAACGGGCTTGAAGAGGCGCTGGGAGGGAATTGTAAGCCAGTTGAGCTTTCCCAGATGCATCTCTATTACCAGTGGGCTCACGAGTTGATTACCCACCCGGGTATCCTTGATGCAGTCGAGAGTATTTTGGGCGAAGACTTGATTGTCTGGTCAGCGGGCCTGTTTCCCAAGCATCCCGGGCAGGGGACGATCGTCGGTTGGCACCAGGATGGCACCTACTGGAATCTGGATTCGCAGCAGGTGGTGACGGCCTGGCTGGCTCTGAGTGAAAGCAATGCGGCCAATGGATGTATGCGGGTTATTCCCGGTACCCAGGAGTGGTCTATTCAACCTCACCGTGATACCTATTCCGAGACGAATGTCCTCAGCCGTGGCCAGGAAGTAGAGACAGAATTTCCAGAAGACAAGGCACTCGATGTTGTCTTGTCCCCTGGTCAGATGTCCCTGCATCACGTCAACTTGGTGCATGGATCAGGACCTAACATGTCCCAGCAGCAGCGAACCGGTTATGCGATTCGTTATATCTCGCCGCAGGTAAAGCAAACCGGCGAGGAAGCACCGACCGGTGTACTGGTCCGGGGTGAGGATCGTTACGGGAATTATCAACTCTCGGGACCACCGGCATCGCTCAGCCCAGAAGAATCGTTGGCTCGCATGCAGGAAGCGGCCCGGTCGCAACTGGCAGCCGTGATGCAGGATACGGATTTACCGAGGGACAAGGAATGAGTCCCCTGGTCTGGATCGTGGTTGTGGGTGTCAATGGAGCGATCATTCTCTTCGGCATCTGGAAGTCTCGTGAAACGACCAGTGCCGCGGACTGGTTTCTGGCGGCCCGTGGCTTGCCCTGGTGGATGGTGGGACTTTCGATGTTTGCCACGGCCGTTGACAGCGGAGATTACGTGGCGGTTGCCGGTGAATCCTTCCGCAGTGGCATGTCATACATTTCCGCCTGGTGGATTGGTATCAGTCTCGGTTGGCTGGTGGTGGCTTACCTGGTCTTTTTGCCCATGTATCGGCAGGGCATGTATACCAACGCCGAGTACCTGGAGCACCGTTTTGGTCCGATGACGCGTTTGATCAGCGTTTTTATTCAAATCCAGTACCGGACCAACGTGATTGCAAACGTCGCTTATTCACTTTACCTGGTCTTTTCCTTGTTGACGGGCTGGGGCATGGCGACCTGGTGGCTGGTGGTTGCGATTGCAGTTGGGGCCGCCCTCTACACGGCCAGTGGCGGGTTGAAATCGGTCGCCTTGACCGACAGCTTGCAGTCGATCGTGATGCTGGCAGCTGCATTTTTCTTGTGGTGGGTCGTTTGGGGTGATGTGGGAGGCTGGACAGGTTTAGAGCAACGGTTAACGGAACAATCACCCCAGGTTGCTGAACGTATGCTCCACGTGGGTGCTGAGGTGACCGAGGGGGTTCCAGG
>CAZXJC010000525.1:0-5627 GCA_964640885.1 uncultured Pirellulaceae bacterium
GGTTACGGCCTCGGTTATCTGGGGCATGGTGAAGTCTGCAGTTATCGATTGCATCGCTTCCGCGTGGAGCTGTCTCGCTTTGCCAAGGGCTTGGTTGGTAGCTGCCGTGCAAAGATCTTCCATTAATTCTGCGTCTCGAGAGTCAACCAGCGTGTTGTCAATACTGATCTTTAAAACATCACCGAGGCCGTTGGCTTCGACGGTTACCATCCCACCGCCGGCGGTGCCGAGGACTCGTTGCCCTTTCAGCTGATCATTGATTTCATTCATTTTGCCACCCATCGAACTTGCCTGGCGGATTAATGTGGCGAGGTTACCGAAGGTCTTAAACATGGTCTCTTTCGTTTCATAAAGTTGTTTTCTGACAGAGGGTTCGCAGTCCCTTGCTGCTACCCCATGAAACACTTGTCCTGATTGCAGAGAAGGAGGGGAGCAGTAATATCCCTGATCTGCCTGCTGGAGGGTGCCCCGTAAGAGCGATCAGGACGTGTCACCAGGTCGTTTCGAAGAGTCGACCCGCAGAATTTCTGCCTCGAATAGCTCCAACGCCTGACGCACGAACGGTTGTTTTTGTACTTCCTGGATCTGTTGTGTCCGGGATTTAACCGTTGGTACTGCAGGCTTCGTTTCCTTGTTGTCAGATAGCAACTCGAGGTCGATCCGCATCGTTTGCCCAGTAATTTCGGACAAGGTCGATTCCAGTCGTGACTTGCGTTCTGGCCGCTCACAAGACTCCTTTTGCAGAGTATAGCCCGCTTTAAAGCTTACGACCAGCCGATTTGGCGCAGAAATTGCTACGCGTTCATAACAGGTACCCAAATCGGCAGTCACATCTCCCATGGACTGCAGTGTTTGTCGCCATACCTGCTCCGCAGACTCTTCCGTAAGCACCATCGCTGCAGGCTTCTCAGGAGAACCGGTTTGCGCGTCAGAGGAGATTTCCGTAATATTTTTTGCTGCCGGCTTGGACGTTGACTCGGGCGTTGGACTGGGCGTTGGGCTGGGCGTTGGACTGGGCGTTGGACTGGCGCTGGCAGCGGGAGGTGCAGCGGTGGCTGGGGGAGATGTTTTAGCCACGTTACCAGTGGGTGCTGATTCGGCTGGTGCTGTTGCTACCGGAGGGTTTTCTTGTAGCTGGCTGATCAACTGACTTAATTCATCCAGGCCTTCCAGGCAGCAGATGCGCACAAGTGCCATTTCAACCAGGGTTCGCGGCTGGCTGGTGTGCCGCATTCGCGACACGGTTTCATCGAGCAACTGCAGAATTGCCAGGATGGTCTCCATCCCGAGCTGCTGCCCAAGCTGCGATAGTAACTCATACTCTTCAGGACTACTGTGCCGCATCAGGTGAACGTCGCAGCCAGCAGTAGCTGCCATGATGTCACGGTAGTAACCGAGCAGTTGCTCGGCTAACTGGCCCAGGTCAAGACCTTCGTCGATGGCCCGATCCAAGACGGCGAGTGTTTTAGTACTGTCTCCGTCGGCAGCATGTTGTACCAGTTCAGCCAGTTGTCGAGTTTCGATCGTACCGAGCAATGTATGGACGTTTTGCAGGCTAATATCGCCCTGGCAGAACGAGAGAACCTGTTCCAGTAGAGATTGGCCATCTCGCATTGATCCTTGGGCTCGCCGGGCCAAGAGTTGTAGTGCCTCTTGTTCGACGATGAGTCCTTCTCGTTCCACGATGAACTTTAGCCGTTCTAGAATCGACGTTGTTTTTACGGGAGCAAAATCGAAACGCTGGCAGCGCGAAAGAATGGTTTCCAGGATCTTCTCAGGATTCGTGGTGCAAAACATAAACTTGACGTGTTCGGGGGGCTCTTCGAGAGTCTTCAAGAGTGCGTTGAAGGACTCTTTGGTCAGCATGTGGACTTCATCAATAATGTAGATCTTGTACCGTCCGCGACTTGGGCGAATCGAAATGTTGGAACGTAGTCGGCGTATGTCATCAATATTACGATGGCTGGCACCGTCAATTTCCAGGACATCAACATCGTCTCCGTTGGAAATGCCAAGGCAGATGTCACAGGTATTGCAGGGTTCGCTCGAATCGCCTTTTTCACAGTTCAAAGCTTTGGCAAAAATTCGTGCCATGGAAGTTTTGCCAACCCCACGTGCTCCAGTGAACAGGTAGGCATGACCCACGCGGTTCGTTGCGATAGCATTTTCAAGTGCCTGGGTAACGTGACGCTGGCCTACCATCTCCGGAAATGTTTGCGGGCGGTAACGCCTCGCGATAACAACGTAGGAGCTCTTGGTGGCGCCCTCAGCGGCAGGGGCTTGTTCAGGAGAAGCATCAGGCGTGTGTTCTGTAGACATCCTCGGTACGCCTCGCGTATGCGGTTAACCAAACCGGTCGCCAACTACCCTCAAGAGACCCTCGCACAAGAGTACCCCGCTTAGAGCTGCTCCGGTTAAGGCCTGACCCGGTTCACGGATCCTCCTTGCGAGGGTCACTTGAAGGTAGTTGACCCCGTACTCCATTACTGTCCCTTGTTTCTATGGTTTCATTGCCCAGGAATCAAGAGGTAAGACTTCGCTACGGCAGGTTCAAATGGGCCCAACGGTTTCAACTAGCAGTTTTTCAGCTGCCGTATGCGATAGTACCGTTCGGGTGCCGTCGATATTGAGCGTCATCGTTTCAGCTTCTCTCTGGTTGTCAGTAACGGTTCCCTGGGTACCTGGGGTAAGTCCCGTATCGCTCAAGTAGCGAAGAAATTCGGGCGTTTGATCGATTACCCGAATCAGGTGAAAGGTGGCTTCAACGTCTAATTCGATCAGTGGTTGAGCAGCCGCAGCTGGCAGCGTCCCATCGGCTCTCGGTATTGGATCACCGTGGGGATCCGTTGGCGGCAGGCCCAGGTAGCGGTCAATGCGGTCGACCAGCAGGTCGCTGACTGCATGTTCCATGTTTTCTGCTTCTTCGTGGACTTCGTCCCAGCTCAGGTCCAGCGTTTTGACGAGGAATAATTCAATCAGGCGGTGGCGTCGAAGGACACGCAAAGCAAGTGTCTCACCACTTGGTGTTAATTGGACGCCTTCGTACGGTTTGTATTTCGCCAAGCCCGTTTCATGAAGCGTCTTCAGCATACTGGTCACGCTCCCGGGAGAGATATTGAGCGCCGTTGCCAGTTCGCCGGTGGAGGCGCAAGCCCCTCGCCCAGAATTGCAGATCTGGTAAATCATCTTGACGTAGTTTTCAATGGTCAAACTAGCCACTGGAGGCAGTTCCTGCTAAGTCGTTCGATTTTCTATGTCTGGCGATTTCACCACTCTGGGTAGATGTCCCGTATTGTAGAGTTTCTTAATTCAGGAAGCCACGGGCAGTGGAGGAAATACAAATCCGAAACAGAGCGGTTGATCGTGGAAATAGGGTTTCCTCTGATTGCCAAGGAGCACGCAATCGCACATCATGTGAACGACAGGGACTTTGTGGAATCACTGCTTAAACAACTTCGCTGGCACAACGGACTTTAACCCGTGAACCTGAACCAAAATAGCTGGCAACGTTGTCAACAGTTATTAGCTGCAGCGGAATCGATGCAGGTGAGCAGTCAGCAGACAGGAAATGGCAGTCAGCTGATTGATTGTGGGGTGTCGAGCCCAGGTGGCTTACTGGCAGGGGTTGCGTTGGCGGAAATTTGCCTCGCGAACCTGGGAAGCGTGACACTTGAGTCAGCCGATCCTCAACTCTGGGACGGACAGGCCGTAACAGTGGTGACTGACGAACCGGTGTGGGCATGTATGGCATCGCAATACGCGGGTTGGAAGATTTCAGTCGGTGAGTATTTTGCCATGGGTTCTGGTCCTATGAGAGCTGCCTGGGCAGGAGAAGCTCTCTTTAAAGAGCTCGATTATCAAGAGGAAGCAACAAAGATTGTCGGCGTTTTGGAGAGTCGGCAATTGCCGGGGGCGGAAGTGTGCGATCAGATTGCCCAGGACTGCCGAGTCGCTGCCAGCGATCTAACGCTGTTGGTTGCTCCCACAGCCAGTCCGGCCGGAACAGTTCAGGTCGTCGCCCGTTCGCTGGAAACGGCCCTGCATAAGATGCACGTTCTTGGATTTGACTTGGCCTCAGTTGTCCGCGGATCCGGCACGGCTCCCTTGCCACCGGTTGCCCCGGATGATTTGACAGGTATCGGGTGGACCAATGACGCGGTTCTCTATGGTGCGAAGGTCACGGTTTGGGTACGTGGCGACGATCAAATGCTCGCTGAGTTGGGGGCCCAGATTCCCAGTAGTGCTTCGAGCGATTTTGGGCGTCCTTTTCAACATATTTTTGAGTCCTATGATCGAGACTTCTACAAAATTGATCCGCATTTATTCAGTCCAGCTTCCGTGCAACTGGTTAATGTCGAAACGGACGTTTGTCATGAGTTTGGCGTTGTTTGTCCAGAAGTATTGCAGCAGTCGTTTGGATCTACCTAGCAAGCAGCGCTTCATTTCAATTTGTTCCTAGACGGGTGAGTGAGTATCGCGATGCAAGTAGGGGTTCTGGGCTCGGCAGACAGTTGGTACTACTCAGACTTGTCGCGGGCGGCCGCCACTGAGGAACATCTCGTGGCGATCGATTTTACAAATCTTGCTGGCCGTTCCGGGAGCTGCCTCGAGAGGGACGGCGGTCAAGGTAACGGATCAACAACGGATTCTTCTGCGGCGCGATGGTTTGCTGCTGGAGTGGATCTTGAGGCACTGGACGCTCTGCTGGTTCGGACGATGCCGCCCGGATCGCTCGAACAGATTGTGTTCCGCATGGATATCCTGGGTTGTTATCAACGACAAGGTGGACTGGTGGTGAATCCTCCCCGTGCCGTTGAAATGGCGGTCGATAAATACCTGGCCACGTGCCGACTGGATGTGGCAGGAATCCCTGTTCCTCGAACAATCGTTTGCCAGGATGTTGAGCAAGCCCGAAACGCTTACGAAGAACTTGGTGGTGATGTGGTCTTGAAACCACTCTTTGGAGGTGAAGGACGGGGTTTGATGCGGCTAACGACGGCAGAATCAGCAGAAAGAGCTTTCCAAGCCCATCGGCAATTAGAGTCCGTGTTATATTTACAAGAGTTTATTGAGCACGACGGATTTGATATTCGCGTCCTGCTAATTGGCGATGAGGCTTTTGCTATGCGTCGCTGTAACGATCAAGACTGGCGAACTAATGTTAGCCGTGGTGCACGAACCGAGCCGCTGGAACTGGCAGATGAACTGTTGACGCTTGCGCGGCAGGCAGCCGAAGTGATTGAAGCACCATTGGCAGGCGTTGACGTGTTACTGGCACCTTCCGGCCAGCCTTACGTGTTGGAAGTAAACGCGGTACCTGGCTGGAAGGCACTGGCTCGGACACTGGAAGTTGACATCAGTCGTTGTGTATGGAAGTACCTGGCTGCGGAAGTCCAGCGGTGATTACAAGGCCGGTGGCGGGTGTCTCCGAGGAGATTCAAAGTTATGAATGTCGGCATGCGGTTATCAGAAGTGGCAGCGGCCATGCCAGAGACCATGGCGGTTGCGGTACCGGGCAAACGAACCGGACCAGCATCACGTTCGTATCAACAAGTGACTTTTGCTCAATTGCAACAGGATTCTGATCAGATTGCGGCAGGCTTCCAGGCAATGGGAATTCCCGCTGG
>CAZXJC010000526.1:0-2984 GCA_964640885.1 uncultured Pirellulaceae bacterium
ATTCGAGTTCAAGGTCGAGATTGAAATCGTTGATTTCTTCACGGAGTGCACTTAATTCTTGCCAGGTGTCGAAATCGTAGTGGGCAAACTGGCCGTCTTCCTGGTCAACCACTTCTGCACAGTTTCGGTAGAGAAGCAGGAATGCCTGGCGTACCGTTACCAGGTGTACTGCCATAAAGAAACGGTTCAAGACCAGGACATGTGCATTAAGTGCGGATTTCATGGGCCGACCAATCGTTATCGACTATGATCACAAGCTTACCGCTCAAGTTGAAGTGCCGTTGATCTTAACGAAAACAAAATTCATTTGCCAGTTAATTTGTCGGACCGATTGTTTTGCAGACGGGTTTGATTCGTGTTCCGCAGCGCTTGTCAAGTGTCCCGGCTCAAGTTAATTGTCAGTTAAAAAAAAGTTATCTGAAATGTCTTGCCTAGCAAGACAACATCCCGTTACGATATAAACAGCTTAAGAAAAATCGTCTGGCGGGAAATGGAAGCTCGTCGGTAAACAAACGAGATATTGCGAAGGAATAAGGCAAGCGATGATTCACTACTCATGCGATCGTTGCAAGTGTGAATTGGATCCGGAAACGGAAGTTCGGTACACAGTGCGAATGGAAATTCAAGCGATCGTGGAACCACTGGATGGTGAAATTCGGGATGACGAACGGGACCATCTTTTGGAGATTCATGAAATCCTTGAGAATCTGGAGCAGGCGGAAAACGACCACCTGGCCGACGATAGTTACCAGCATGGGCGCTACGACCTATGCGTCGACTGCTATCGCCAGTTTATCCAGAATCCACTGGGGCAGGACGTGAGCAATCATGTCACTTTCAGTGAAAACTAAGGATTAAGCCGCGGGCAATTTGTCTCTAAAACCTGCCCTTGCGCAGACTTGTCTTGTTGGAATTGTGCCTCCGTTGGACGGTCGCCAGTTTCGTTTTCAGAACAGCTACTTGAGTTAATGAGTCCGGAAACCACGGAGATTGACGGAGAAAATATGAACATTGCAGTGATTGGTGGAGATGGAACAGGTCCTGAAGTAACAGCGGAAGCATTGAAAGTGCTGGAGGCAATCGCCAGTTCCGAAGGGATTTCGTACGAGTTACAGCATTATGATTTTGGTGGCCAGCGTTACCTGGACACCGGAGAGATTTTGCCAGCTAGTGCTGTGGAAGAGCTGAACCAGCATGACGCAATTTTCCTGGGAGCTATTGGGCATCCCGACGTGGCACCTGGAATCCTGGAGAAAGGTCTGTTGCTGGAATTGCGTTTCCAGTTAGATCAATACATCAACTTGCGGCCCGTTAAACTCTATCCGGGAGTCGAGACCCCGCTCAAGGATAAAGGCCCAGATGATATTGACTTTGTCGTTGTCCGGGAAAATACCGAAGACCTGTACTGCGGCGTAGGTGGGTTTTTGAAGAAAGGGACACCAGAAGAAGTCGCCACCCAGACAGCCGTTTATTCACGTAAAGGGTGTGAACGTTGCATTCGCTGGGCCTTTGAGTATACGCAACAACGAAATAATCCTGCTGGCAAACGACTGACACTGGTCGCCAAGACCAACGTTCTGACCTTTGGCCATGATCTCTGGGATCGTGCCTTTCAGGATGTTGCTAAGGACTTTCCTGACGTTGAAGCAGACTATAATCACGTCGATGCTTGCTGCATGTGGATGGTCAAAAATCCTGAATACTATGATGTGATCGTGACCACGAATATGTTCGGTGACATCATTACTGACTTGGGCGCTATGATCCAAGGTGGTATGGGTGTAGCAGCAGGAGGAAATCTCAATCCTGACGAGGGCGGTACCAGTATGTTTGAGCCGATGGGTGGTAGTGCCCCCAAATATACTGGCCAAAACGTGATTAATCCGATTGCCGCAATTGGTGCCATGGGAATGCTACTTGAGCATAGTGGGCAACCGAAGGCCGGTAAGCGTGTTCTGGATGCGATCCAGGTTGTGACTGGAACTCAAATGGAAAGCCAGGCAGCTGGCAAAATGGGGCACGGTACTCGTGAAGTGGGTGACCTTGTTGTGGCAGCACTCTAAGGATACTGGCTACAGTGAATTGGTCCCTTCACTCCCGCTGAACCTGGTCATTCGCCAGTTGGAGTTGCCGTTTAGCTGACAGGTATTGTCGGGCAGCACCCTGGACCGGGTCAGGCAGGTCCGACCACGATTCCAGGGGCGGTTCTTGAAATGGTTCGCTCGAACCGGGCACATGAAATAACACGGTTTCCAGCCAGTGGCTGGGGATCCGAGGCTCCAGGATCTGGAAAAGGACCCCTAAACGGTAGGCCGGATGTGGATAGGCAGACTGCTGGATTTTTTGTCGGTGCTGGTGAGCGATTTGGCGCAATCTTTTATCTGCCGAAACAAGACGGTTAGCTCTCCCCTGTGCCTTTTTGTTGTTAGCTGCATAGAGCGCGACTACAAAACGATTGTGGCCACAGGTTACCTTCTCTGACCAATTGGTGAATGAGGAACGCTGTTCCGCTTCAGCGCGACAATCGATATGCAGGACACCGCTTTGCCAGCTATCTGGAACCTGCAGCAAAAGGACAAAGTCGCGGTTTCCCTCCAGCGATGTGCGTTTGGACGGTTTGAGCTTGAAGTAAACACCACTGCCACGAGCAATCGTGCCGCTGGCTGACAATAACTCCAGGGGAGGAAGGTGTTGCCACTTTACAGACTGCCCCCGTTTACTACCGATATCAGCACTCGTGCCTCCGCGGATTCCGGCCTGGTTGCCTGATAAGGTAATACCGACTGCAGCTGATTTGTCCTGCTTGGTTTCAATGCCAATGTTACCGACGATATCAGTAGCAAGAGTGGTCTTTGGACTATAGTCGATCACCTCGACCGAGCGGTCCGGATTCTCAAAGCGTATCAGAACCTGTAGCAGTCCTTGTGCTGAGCCCTGCTGAACGAGTGTCGATATGGGGATTTTAACCTGGATGAGTCGCTTGC
>CAZXJC010000527.1:0-2656 GCA_964640885.1 uncultured Pirellulaceae bacterium
GTCCCAGTGCATCGTCTTGGCGGGCTAGCGGTGCGATAATGTCGTCTGCTTCGAAACCTGCTATTTTCTAGTCAGGCGTCTCCATCGCCGCCAGCATCTCTTCAATTCCAGGAATCTGTTCACGCAAATCTTCCGGCATCGCCTCGCGGTTAATTTTATATTGATCATACTGGTCATGGCGAAACGTCGGTCCCGATGAATCAAAGGCGCAAAACAGGTAGTTGGGTTGTTTTTCACCCAGCAATGCAACCATGTCACGAATAAAACCATGAATCGCCCCTACCGGTTGCCCCTGGGGTCCAGTCATCGCTGGCATGGCGTGAAACACCTGGTAGATCAAGGCGTGCGCATCGACGATATAAACCGTCTCTCCTGCCAAAGTCTCGGGAAGCCCCTCCCCGGTCAACTTCGGCTTCCGGGCAGCCGACTTGCTGCCAGCTGATTTCTTCACCGGTGTCGCTGAGGGCGCAGGTTCCGACTTTGACGGCGGTGATGCGTCTTCGTCAAAGTCAAAAACCTTTTGCTGCCTTCGTTTGCCCATCTGTCGTGTTACCCGTTGGCATTGTAAGTGAGATGCAGTGCGCGCTAGAGAATATGGCAAGTTACGTCACTGCCAACAAGGGACCTTCGCCTTGCAGAAAGAAAAACAATCTGGCCGGTCGCAGTGACAAATCGATCCGCGGTCCTGGCAGTCCAACGCAAAGTCCCGAATCGGACAATCCGGCAAAACCCTCAAACCTGCCCACCCCCAAAAAACGACCTGCCAAGAGGCCTCAAAATACACAAAGGCTGAGTGGCATAGTGTTTACTGCATAAGACTAGTAGGATAGCGGTTTACCCAATTCAACGGAGACAGGACTGATTACAACAATCGGGAAAAGTTTGACACCTCCGTCGGTCGAGCTTAAACTGAGGATAAGGCGTTGTCTCATGGGAGTTTAGTGTTCATTTGAGCCATCCCTGTCAAAGCGTCGAAGATATAGAAGAATAAGACTTTTCGTCACGAAGTTCTCTCAGGAGTGGACCTAAGATGTCTGCTTCTGGACGTTTATTTCAATGAGGAGCGTAGGCCCATGGCAGCCCGGGAAAGCCAATCCATTCAAGTCGCCTTGATCATCACGTTCATTTTGACCGTCGGTCTGGGTGTTACCACTTTTACGTTCTGGAAAAAAACAGAGACCTCTGCAGAAGCGCAAAGAAATGCAAAGGCCGAAAGCGACAAACACAAGCGGGCCTTCGCGATCGAAAACTACAAGAGCCTGGCTTATTTGTACATGCTCGGTGACGCTTCGGATAAAAAACCGAACCGTACCGACCTGACCGAACACCGTCTCCGACTGGAACAGAAGTATCCAGAAAACAAGTCCGACCTGGACACCATTGAAACGCGTTTAGAGATGTTTGACAAAGACATGGCCACCTACGCCTATGATATTCCTGAAGCAGAGCGTGGTTACCGCAACATTCCCGATCGCCTGGAAAAAGCAATTCGCAGTAAGAACGCCGCATACATCGCTGAACGAGACCGCGCAACCACGTTGAAAAAAGAATACGAAGAACGGTTAGTTACCGAGACCAAGAGTGCCCAGGATGCCAACCAGAAACTGACCGCAGCGCGTGGTGAAGTCAGTAGCGAGATCCAAAAATACGGGGACGAGCGCAAACGCATCAACTCGGAAAAAGATGACCAAGTAAAGTCCAATGCAAGTCAAATATCAAAATTGGTCGCTGACAACCAGAAAGACAAAACCGAAATCGTTGGTTTGACCAAGAAAGTAGACATGATGGCCGATACCCTGGCCGTGCGACGGTCCAAGGATGAACGCCGTTCGAAGTTCTTTGAAGTTGCCGACGGCCGTATTACGCTTGTCAATGATCGCAAGCGGACCGTTTGGATTAATCTTGGACTGGCCGATGGACTGCGAGAGCTGACAACCTTCGGCGTCTATGACTTCAAGGAAGATGGAGTCATGAGAAATGAAAAAGAGGTCAAGGCACGCATCCAGATCACCAAGGTGCTTGACCAGCATTTAGCGGAAGGACGAATCACCGAAGAGGAATTACAGGATCCGATTTTGCCTGGCGATCAGGTTCATTCACCAGCCTGGCGAGCCGGTTCAAAAATTCACTTCGCCCTGGCCGGCTTCTTTGACGTCAACGGTGATGGCAAGACCGATCGAGAAATCATCCGCAACATGGTGGCATCGGTTGGCGGCATTATCGATGCCGAAGTTCATGATGACGGCAGCAAGACGGGCAAGATCACTGCCAACACACGTTACGTCATTAAATCTGATGCCGAGAAACTGGGCGCTGCAAAGGGGTACAATGACCTCATGCGAGAAATCCAATTTCATGATGTCGAACAAATCTCGCTGGAATCATTTCTGAACTACGTAGGCTGGAAGCAAGAAACCTACTGGGTAACTCTGGGCCGTGGGGCAGATTCCAAGGATTTCATCCGTGGGCTCACCGAACGGGAAAAACCAGCCACGCTTTCCAACGAGTCGTTCCGCCAGCGCATGCCACTTAAAACACCCGGACGTGGAGATGACGGGGCGTTCTAGTAGCAATTTCACGTAATCGGTGACATCTGATCATTGGTTTGGCTATGATGCGCGCTTGCGCCTCTTTTTTAGGGTCTATCGAGAAGCAC
>CAZXJC010000528.1:0-7783 GCA_964640885.1 uncultured Pirellulaceae bacterium
TCAAGCGTGGGTCAAACGCGAGCTAGGCTGCACAATAGCAATCAGCTGAAGAAAGTAGCCCTTGCTGTCCACACTTTTCATAATACCTACAATCAGTTTCCTATTGGTGAAAGTCGTATCATCAAGTATCGGGATGGTCAGCCCCTGTTGAGCTGGCGCGTTCATCTGCTTCCTTTCGTGCTAGAAGATCCGCTCTACCAGCAGTTTAAACTGGACCAGCCCTGGGATAGCCCTGACAATCTCAAGCTGTTAGACCGAATCCCAGAGGCCTATCAGAACCAGGACTACAAGGGACTGGGCAGCCATACCACGGTCCTGGCGATCAACGGTCCCGGTGCAGTTTTTAATCCGGGTGAAAAACTGCACTTTCGGGACGTGACCGATGGCACGTCACAGACAGTTCTGATTATTAATGCCGGTCCGGACAAGGCGGTCCCCTGGACCAAACCACAAGATCTGACTTATCAACCGGACGCTATTGTTCAAAGCCTTGGAGATGTCAATGATCCTTTCATGGTCATGTTTGCTGACGGAGCCATTTACCCTGTCAGTAAGACTGTCGATGAGAGGATGTTATTGAGAATGTTCCAGCGAAACGATGGTAAGTTCCTTGTCCGCGAGGAATTGAAGTAGCGCACTGGTTTCGACTGCGATTAAGGCCGTTTTGGTTTACGCTTCGACTGCTGAGGATCGTAATTCGGGTTAGGGGTCGGCAGCTGCGCCCCCACATCCCGCCGCCAGCGCTGAAGTTGAGCCCTCAACTGCTGAGCACGCTCTGGTTGTTCCTTGGCCAGATTACGCGATTCACCAATGTCGGTCTTTAAGTTATAGAGTTCGGCCCGGTTGTCCTCGAAAAATTCAATCAACTTCCAGTCACCAGATCGCATGGCACTGTGAGGTGTGGCACCGCCACTATGGTAATGAGGATAGTGCCAGTAGAGAGCTTTCCGCTTGAGCCGGTGCTGGGGATTTTTCAACAACGGTACCAGGCTGATCCCATCCATCCGGGCGTTGTGAGTTGTATTACCCGCCACGCCGGTGGCCTCCAGGAAGGTTGGATAAAAGTCGCAAGTAATCACCGGTTGGTGACTGACTTGGCCAACCGGCGTGACGCCAGGCCAGTGAACAATCAGCGGCACTCGCACGCCCCCTTCGTAGGCAGAACCCTTGCCAGCTCGCAAAGGTGCGTTATCGGTCGGTTTGCCGCCCCGGTCGAGTCCCCCGTTGTCACCGGTTAAGACGATCAGGGTTCGGTCAGCAATTTTCAAGTCCTCTAGCTTCTTCACGATGCGGCCTACGCTCTGGTCAACACTCTGTACCATGCTGGCGTAAACGGCATGCTGATGTTTCATCGTGGGCCGTACTCGCGCCTGGTACTTGGCCACCAACTCAGGTTTGCCCTGTAATGGTGTGTGGACGTTGTAGTAAGGAAAGTAAAGCAGAAATGGTTTTTCTTGATTGGCTTCCAGTTGCTTGAGGGCCTCATCGGTGAGTCGATCCGTCAGGTAATCACCCTTCTTGCCACCGGGTGGCAGGACGCCAACGTTTCGCCGCCGACTGGAATAGGGAAAAAAGTAGCTACCCGGTGCTCCCCACTCATTACCACCAATGTTGACATCAAACCCGTGTCGCTGCGGTAAGTAGTCATTCATCTCGGGAGTGCCACGTGGCATCAAGTGCCATTTGCCGATATGAATCGTGCGATACTTGGCTTGTTGAAACGCATCGGCCAGCGAAACGTGCTGATGTTCCAGTCGCTGAGTCCAGTCGGGAATGCGGAGCTTGGCCTTCGGATAGCTGCCGCCCGTAATGAAGTCAGTGACATGCAAGCGACCCGGGTACATCCCAGTCATGGCTGCTGCTCGTGTGGGCGAGCAGACCGTGCAGGCAGCGTAGCCGTTAGTAAAGCGGAGGCCTCGATTGGCCAGTCGGTCGATGTTTGGTGTTTGATAAAGGTCGCTGCCAAAACAGCCAAAATCAGTCCAGCCCAGATCATCGACCAGCAGAAAGATAACGTTCAGGGGCTTGTTCTTCGAATTTGCTTGGGCTGCAACGTACTGGCTGGTCGAGAGAAGCGTAAGTAACAGGATGGCCAGCAACTGGATTGACGGTCGGAGACGCAATGTTTTGGATCGGGATATGTTCAGCATAGTATTCCATTTAGTTTGAATCGCATGGTGGATCGGGCGAACTTGAGACCCCGGAAATTGCCTGATCAATTCGTTCTTGAATGATCTGGTTCATAGTCCGATGGGGTCCCAGTGGTTCACTGACGACGTAACCGATCCCCGGATGATTGGCGGCGGCCTCGGCGACCAGTCGCGGGATATCGTGTTTCCAGTGTTTGCCGGGAGCCAGGAAGTAGGGATGAACGACGACGAAGCGAGCACCCTGCTCTACACAACGATCAAGGGCCATGGCAATTGTCGGTTCGGCGATTTCCATGTGGGCCGGTTCGACAATTTCATACGACGAATCAGCTTGAAACATCTCTACCACACTCAGTAGGGACTGGTTGCTTGCCTCCAGCCGGGAACCGTGGTCAACAATGATGATTGCCAGCTGGTCTGGGGACAGGTCTGGATTACTCACGATTATCTCCAGCGGATGGCGAAGTTCGGTGTTGCTCTGGATGCAAAAGGACCAATGGGTGTTTATTATAGGGGCTGACCGACAGACCTGCATCTGGCAACCTTACCCTGATCGGCCCACGAAGCTGGAAACAATAACTCTTATGGCAACCAGTGGCTCTGACTTGATGATTCGCGCCCAGGACCTGGGAATCCGGTTTGGTGATAGCCAGCCGGTATTACAGCAGGTCGACTTGCAGATCCAGGCCAACGAGTTTGTCTCGCTGGTCGGACCATCTGGTTGTGGCAAATCGACGCTCTTGCGACTGGTTGCCGGACTGCTGGATCCGACCGAGGGCAAATTGGTAGTCTCCCTGGGAGGAGAAGAAGCGGCGACAAGCCAGCAGGGATTTGTTTTCCAGGACCCCACGTTACTTCCCTGGCGGACCGTTCGGGACAACATTCGCTTGCCACTGGAATTGCAGGGAGCCAGTCGCAGCGAGCAGGCGGAGGCCGTTAGACGGAGCCTGGAACTGATCGGCTTGCAACCGACCGATGCAGGTAAGTATCCGCGAATGCTCTCCGGTGGTATGCGGATGCGTGTTTCCCTGGCCCGCGCCCTGGTGATGCAGCCGCGACTGTTACTGCTGGATGAACCGTTTGCGGCTCTTGATGATATGTTGCGACAGCAGTTGAACGAAGAACTGCTGGGAATTTGGCAACGGCACCCCTGTACTGCATTGTTTGTTACCCACAACGTGGCTGAAGCTGTCTTTCTGAGTCAGCGTGTACTAGTCATGGGGAAAGAGCCAGGTCGGATTGTCGAGGTGATTGATGTTCCCTTTGCTTACCCCCGTGAGCCTGACCTCCGGGTCGAAGCGGAGTTTGCCCAGTTGGTTGGAAAAGTTGCTACCTCTTTAAGGGAGAGCGTGGCATGAAAAAATGGTACCAACAAATCAGCTCCGTCATTTTGCCACCGGTGATTTTGTTTGCCATCGTCCTGGTGCTGTGGCATGTCCTTGTCGAGGTCAACGAGATTGAGCCGTACCTGGTCCCCTTGCCGGCTGACGTTTGGAATGCAGCTAAAGAAGCACGATTTGAAACCGTCGATGGAGTCATCAAAGGGAATTTTTCTCAGCTTGGCCAGGCAACTTGGAACACGGCCCTGGCAGCTGTCAGTGGGTTTGGGCTGAGCTTGCTGATCGGCACCCTAACTGCCTTTGTCTTTTCCCAGTCGGTGTTAATTCGCCGTAGTTTTTATCCCTATGCCATTTTTCTCCAGACCGTTCCTATCGTGGCTATCGCTCCGCTGGTGATCAACTGGTTTGGGACCGGTTTGCAGAGCGTGATCGTAGTCACTGTTGTGATTAGCCTGTTTCCAATCATTACCAGTGTGACGGTGGGGCTGACCTCGGTCGACAAGGGACTGCGAGAGCTATTTGTATTGAACCAGGCCAGTCGTTGGCAAACGCTCTTGAAACTGAGAATGCCCCACGCGGTTCCTTACTTGGTCACCGGGGCTCGGACTTCTAGCGGCTTGGCAGTCGTGGGAGCGATTGTTGGCGAGTTTTTCGCGGGGTACGGAAGCGACCATTATGGCCTGGGTTACCTGATTTTGCAGACGTCGGCCCAGCTGCGGACCGATATGCTGTTTGCTACGATCCTGGCGTCTGCCCTGCTGGGCGTGATCATGTTCATAGTGGTGACCTGGATTGGCTTCAAGCTCTTGGCCCGCTGGACCTATACACTCGAACAGAACTAGACGAGTCGCTAGAATAGAGCTGAATTTTGGGTCCCGGTTAAAAGTGACTGATAAAGAAAGTGACAGGTTCTGTAATGAGACGTTTGTTTTGCGCGTTACTGTTGGTCGGTGGACTGGTCGGCTGCAAACCATCTTCGCCAACGACACCGGAAGCTGGCACAGAATCCAACCAGCGTCAGAAAGTAACCTTGGCACTGAACTGGTTTCCAGAAGCAGAGCATGGCGGTTATTACGCAGCCCTGGTGAACGGCCACTACGAGGAAGAAGGTCTTGATGTGGAAATCCAGCCGGGTGGCCCGGGGGTTCCTGTCATCCAGAACGTGGCGACCGGTCGCGTGATGTTTGGCATTGGCAATGCGGACCAGGTCCTGGTCGGTCGCGATAAGGAAGCGGACGTGGTGTCCCTGCTGGCCCCGTTGCAAATGAGTCCGCGCTGTATCATGGTCCACGAGAAGTCGGGAATTCGCCGACTGCAAGACCTGAAGAACATGACGCTGGCCGTGGGAAGTGGCAAGGCCTACCTCGAATACCTGAAGACCAAGGTCAGCCTGGAAAACGTCAAGCTGGTCCCCTACCCGGGGAGCATCGCGATGTTTCTTAAGAACGAAGATTTTGGCCAGCAAGGTTACGTCTTTAGCGAGCCTTTTGTGGCGAGCCAAAAAGGTGGTGACCCACATGTCTTGATGGTTTCTGAGATTGGCTTCAATCCTTACACCAGCCTGCTCATTACCCGTGGCCAGACGATTAAGCAACAACAGGAGCTGGTCGCCAAGATGGTCCGGGCCTCAGCCCGCGGCTGGCAAGATTACTTGAAGAACCCAACTGCAGTGAACGAGCATATTCACAAGGTGAATCCAGAAATGGATCTCGCCAGCCTGGCTTATGGCGTGGAAGCGATCAAACCCCTCTGTTTGCCGGCCGACATGTCGGCGGAACAATTAGGCCAGATGACCTCCGAGCGCTGGAAGACTTTGGCCGACCAGTTGAAGGAGATCGACTGGATCGAAGCGGGATTCGATCCAGCCACTGCCTTTAATACCGATTTTCTCGAATCCCAGTAAGAACTTCCTGGACGGCGAGATCCTCGACAACACGAATAGTATCAAGGAGAATACCACGCGTATTCGTTCAGCGGGCAACTTGCTCCGAATGGTTCTGAGATCTGTGACTATCCCCAATTCCGTAAGGTGACACGATGAGTAAGGCCGCAATTTCATTTGTCTATCTGAGTCGAGGAACGGGTCGAGCGTCTTGTACTCTAGGGATGGTGGGAGCCGTCGTATTGCTCTGTGGCATGTTTGCCTGCGGCGGAAGGCTGGCCCGAGCCCAGTTGCCCGGAGGGGAGCCGTTGAGTCCGCTGGCAAAGAAACTACTGATGGCGTCCCAGAAACAACTGGCAACGCTCGAGGAAGGACAAAAAAAAGGCTTGATTGAGATCGTTCCCGTTCATCTCCCGGTAGATCCGCCCGGCGACTGTAACCACTACGGTTGGCCTGTCGCTACCATGGTCGATGAGACGATCATTGTCATGCACCGTCGCATCCCGGGACACACGACGCCAAGGTTATCCGGATGGCCGAACGAGAAGCATTCCTACGGAGTCGTGCTGCGGTCGGTAGATGGGGGTAGGACGTGGTCAGAGCCATACGATCTGCGGATGTGCATGAAACCCCTGGACCGGTATCGTGGTGGCCTCGTGCCGCTTTCACATCGCTACAAGTTCGACCCGGAAAATAAGAGTAAGCAAGGTTATCCGATCCACCTCTACAACATTGCTACCACCCGTGACGGTGCGGTGGTAGCTATCAACAACCACGGCGTTTTTCGATCTGAGGATAAGGGTAAGACCTGGCAGCATTTCTCCAAGGCCTTGCGGGAGGATACGTTCCCACGGGAGATATTCAGCGTGGGGCCGCGAATGATTGATCATCCCGAGCAAGGGTTACTCGCGTTCGGCAATTGGTTCGGGCCCGCTGGGAAACCGACTACTAAAAGTAAGAAACTGGTGGTGCTCAAGTCCAATGACGGAGGCGCTACCTGGAAGGATAAGGAGTATGACGCGGGATTTTCCCAATTCGCGCCGGTTGTCCTGCTGCACGAAGGCCGGTACCTGTTTATTACGCGGAATGAGGACAAGAAGGATACGCACTCGCAGATGACCTGGGTTCCCGGTCAGAATCCCAAGCTCATTCTCTCAAACCTGAAACCCGGACTCGGAACGGTGGACCTTGCCTTCAACGAAATGACTCAGCGACTGGAGGTTTGTCGCTCGAATCGGGATGCCATGAAGGTCATCTTGTGGAGCATGGACCCCGCGGATTGGGAGAAGGGACAATGGCGACGTGATTGTCAGCTGTTTGCATGCGGTGGAAAATTTTATAAAAGTTCAGACGGTTTTCATCCGGCCGCTGCTGTGATCGATCGTAAACGAGGTGTCCAACACGTCTGCATCTACGTGGGCCATCCCAATGGGCCAGCGGGTGTGTTTCGCCTCTCTCGAACGCTTGACACACGGAAACTGGCTGCGTTTTTGAACTCGCAGTGATGATTCACGACAGACCGAAACTAAGCCACGCATCCCGTGTAAGGTATGTCATGGCTCCACGATAGTTTCGACATGTTAGTTCTTACTGTAACTCACGCATCAGGCGATCAATGTCCGAGACATAACCCTTTTCGGTGTTCTCTTCGGCCAGTTGATCTAGTAAGGACTGCTCGCTCTCGTCGGATGCATCATCATCGATCAGTGGTCGAGCAGCCGGTACCGGTTGCTGGGCCATGGCAGCCTGTCGCCAGAAGTCGTCCTGGCCGTCAAAGACCTGGTTGACCAGTGGCGAATCGGCCTTCGAATTGGCCGCTTCTTGCTGACTCGTAGTGTCAGTCGCTGGAGCCCAGTCCAAGTCGTTGCTCGTTTGAGCCGCCAGCTTTAATTCCGTTTGCTCAACGAAAATGACTTCAGCAATCCGCTCTGCCCATTCCCCTTCACCAGAGGTCGGAGCACCCTGGTTGGCTGTGGAGTTGGCGTTCAAGTGGTTGACTACCAGCAGCGGATCGATCGGTGCTACGAAGCCGTCCGTATTCACATCGATAAACGGTGCCACGTGGGTGTAGCCACTCAGTCGCTCACTGCCGTTGTTGTTCAGGTGGTTGATCACCATCACGGCGTCCAGCGGTGTCACAAAACCATCTGCGTTGACATCCAGCGGATTATCGAAGTTCGTATGGCTGTTACCACCCGGTTCGCCCAGTCCAGTACTGGCACTGGAGATTGGCGGATCAAAGTTACCGACCAGCGGCATGGCATACTCGTCACCCATTTGAGCCGAGATGTCATTGCCAAACGGGACCGGTGTGTATTCAACCACAGAGAGTCCCGTGGTGCTGTCAGTGACGATCCGGTCCAGTACGGTCACGCAAGTGGGTTTAACACTGGCAACACACGCTGGTCCCC
>CAZXJC010000529.1:0-8574 GCA_964640885.1 uncultured Pirellulaceae bacterium
GGTTTGCTGCATCGGCGATGGCAATGCCCTGTAGGATTTGTTGTTCGGGCTTTGGGCCCATGCCTTTCAATTCGCGGATTTGTTCCTGCTGGCAAGCCAGTTCCAGTTGAGCAAGATTCTCAATGCCAAGTTCACGATGTAGCAAGGCTGCTTTCTTAGGACCCAGTCCGGGTACGCGCAGCAGGTCCAGAACCGTGGGGGGGATTTGTTGCAGGATTTCCTGGATTTGTGGAAGTTCCCCGGTTTGCACCAGCGTCACGCATTTTTCAGCCACCCCTTTGCCGATCCCATCGATGTTGGTCAGGGACTTGGGGTCATTGGCCACTACGGCAGCAATTGATTCCGGGTAGTCCCGGATTACTCGTGAAGAGTTGCGGTAAGCCCGGATGCGAAAAGCATTGGCTCCCTGGAATTCGAGCAGGTCAGCTAACTGGTCAAGCGTGCTGGCGATTTCTGAATTATCCATGGGTAATGGGTCGCTTCTTGAAGTCTTAAAGAACTGATTGCGTGTTTACACTCGTAGCATCATGAACACGAGCTTTCCAGGGGCCTGGCTTCTTCGCCAGCCTGTGGATGAGTGTAATAAACAGGCCCCCAGGCCTGCTAGCCGAGACGCGCAGTAACAGACCAGAACGGCCTATTTTCGGTAAAAGATACTCTGACTGGTGTCAGGTTGCCAGTTCGCTTACGGTTGGATTCGTTCCCACCGTAGGGGTGCTGGTCGACTTCCGCTTGGCTGCTGAATTACCTGGCGGGAAGCCTGGCTGGTCGCAACGGAAGCTGTTCGAGCTGGTGGCATGGATGCCCACTGAATGGCACCAAAATTAGTCCACTGGTTCAAGTGAGTTGCTCGGGCGGTACGGTCTCGTGGATTCAACAACTGGGGTCCCTGATTTTGCAACAGGGGTTGTCGATCGAGATCCGGAATAGGTTCTGTCTTCGCAGGAGCAATGATTCGTGGTTTACTTGGTTCAAGACCTGGAGCAGATTTGTCGACAGGACGTCGTAAAATGGACTGGCCATTGGCTACCGGCAAGTCGGCAGGACTGTCGCTGGCACCGTTGTCATTGTTCTCCGGAGTTGTATTTAATTGCGGGGCCTGGCTTGGCAGGGTGGGGACTTGATCTGCAGCACCACCTGAAGGAGCCGGACTACTTGTTGTGGGGGGGAGAGCCAGAGCGGGTTGCCTGGCATCTGGGCCGGAATAATAAGGCTGCGGACTGGTCGTTGTGATGGTTCCGGCTTGAGGTACGCAACAATTGTTCGTGCGCGGATTCCAGTTCCAACACCAGGGAAAGATGCTGTTGCAATTATTTCGGTAGGTTGGACGCATTACGCTAACTGGTACTCGTCGAACTTGCCAGACGTAACGCTGGCAAGCGCGCATTTGCAACTGGGGCCAGCCTGTTTGAGCATTGGTTTCGAAAACGGGTCGGTAGGTCGTTACCGGCACTTGCACCCACTGTGTTCGATAGCGTGTTACGGGGGCGTAGTTAACGACTGTTCGAGGAGCAACTGTCGGTGCGATTGCTGGCGCGATTACCGTTGGCGCAGTTGTTGTCGTGGTGACTGGCTGCCAGGCAAAAATACGATTGGTTTGGACTGGGGTTGCTGGGATAGCCCAGGGAGTTGGGGCTCGACCGGCAATCCAGTCAAAGAAATTAGCGTGGCTGGGCTGCGTGGTCAGAATCAATCCAAGTGCCAGGCAGCCGGTACAGATAATTTTGCGAGTCGAAACCATAACATTTCTTTCCTAAGGGAAGGTTAGGGTGGACGCGTGACCAGGACGGTCAGTGCATCTCGATACTTCTTGTTTGATTGTTAGGCCCCAGTTTGTCAACCATTAGAGACCCTTAAGTCCTAATTTGATAAGTGTTTAGGTTTATTTCGGTCCTGCTGTTTATAACGCGTTGTGGCTCCTGCCTGTTGAAAGACTAGGTTGGAAAACCAGCAGGGACGAGTTTTTTAGCGAAAAATATGCGGAATCGAATTGCCTGCGAGGGCCATCCCGTCGATTCAACCTGATTCTGATCAGGCGCCTGTTTCAAGCCGTCGTTTTTCAAACAGGTCGTATAAACAGAACAGCAGTTCCCGCAGGTTCTGCGAGTGGTGCCGATAATGACGGCGGACATCGTCTGCGCAAATAATTTCAGGATGGTTGCGTTGTAAATAAGCGACCACTCGCAGGGCGGTCACGATGTCTGGTTGCAGATGTATTAGATCAGCAAATCGGAGAGATTGGTGCGTGGTAATCAGTAATCCTTTGTTGAACTTGCGACAGTATCGCTTTAGCCGGTACTGGGAAAACTTCGACAGTTGCTCAAAACCATCAACAATCACTTGGGTGGCGTCTTGTAGTGTCTTGTCGGACCACTTCATGGGTAACTGTCGCTGCCCCTGGTGTAAGGAATAATGAGCCAGTTGTTTTCCACGATTTTCGAGGGCTGGTTTTAGTGATGCCAGCAGGGTTGATTTTCCACTGCCATGGGGACCAACGATCTGTCCCCAGCCTTGCTGTTGCTGGAGTTGATCTAGCAGTTGCTCAATGCTGCTTTCTGGAGGAAATAGAAACAGGCATGCTTCTGGTCTGGTCCAGCGTGTTGCAAAGGGATTTTGCGTAAAGCTGGTTGCCACGTTGTCTTTTGTCGAGTGGATCATGGCTGGATGATTTGGGCTACCGGAGTTTTTCCTAGTAAGAATGCCTGGTCGTGGCTAAAAACGTTTCCGTCTTGCAGGAAAACACGTACTCGAGCACACCATTGAATCTTGATGATAATTCCTTCGTAGCTTAAAGGACTGCCCGGGAGTTTCGTCTGGAATTGTTTCAGGGGGCGGATGTCTGGATCTTCTTCTGTGGGAATATTCCGTTCGAAGTAGTGAACGCCCATGTCTTCTTCCCCTTTTCCTTCTGTGTACCACAGCAGGGAGGCTTCGACTGCTTGCAATTGATCAAGTTCCACCCGGTCGACCTGGTACTGGCACTGGATTTCTTCACCTGGCTGATAGGCTCGGAGCGGTTGATCGAGACGAATGCTGATTAAGGGGGCCATCAGGTTTTCTCCCTGGGGACGGGAGCAGGCGGGTAGACAACGACGGGAAAGGTACGTTGGAAGAGTGGCCATTGCTGGGTTTGCACATCGACGGTTAGTTTCCACTGGACAGAATTGTGGGTCCCGGCGAATGAGTGCATTACTTGTCGCGGAACTTGGAATTCGCATTCCTGCTCGAAAGGTAATCCTGTTTGGACTTCAATATTCTCACGAAATAATAGTTCTTCATGGTAGACGCATTGAGTGCTGTTGCGAGTGTCTGTTCCCTGGCGATAGGTGGCAGATTCCTGGCAGACCAGTGCGATCCGGAAGGACTCGAATTCCAGCTTCCCGGCTTGCGAGAGGAAGAGCGCGTATTGATGTCCGGGGTGCAGTGGATGGTCGGAGATTTCGACGTGGGTGGGACCGATCCCCGCATAGTGCCGTAATTGTTGCCAGAGGTAGAAGATGGACCAGCTGCCGACGGCGGCGCAGATCGGTAGCATAACGAGTAGGGCCCAGCGAGGTTTTTCCGGATCGTGTTCGGCCAGTACGGCGACACTTAATGATATCGTGATCGTGGCCCAAAGCAGGAAGAAGGTGATGGCAGCTCCCATCTGCCAGACAGGCGATTCGTTTGCCGGCAGGCGATAAGCGAGCCGTATGCCAGGGCTGTTGGTAAGGTCTGAGTCTTGTGGGATCTGGGGATGGTCTTCTGGAGTCCGCGCGGTTTGCCGAATCAAGGGAAGTTGGGTTGCCCGCTGTGCCATGGCGGAACGCCGTTCCGTCGAGATCCTCATCTGGAGAAGGGTATAGACCAGGCCCACAGAACCGAGAATCAAGAGTAGTGCCATGACCCCGAACGTTAATCCGAACATGGTTTCGGCAGGTGCGTCGCGTCCAGCTTGTTCTACCAGGACCTTGATGAGCAACACGAAGCCCAGCAGTACCAGGGCGGTGAAAAACACGGCTTCGCCGATTTCTCCCAGACGACGGGGCCCGCTGCTGCGCTCTCCCCGTTTTTTTCCCCAGAGCCGGAAGAATCGGGCCATGGACGAAGCTCCCCTGGAAATAACTGTTCTAGTAGTGACTGCTTCGTGCTCACTCGGCGCTTGACGAGTGCTACTGATTGTACTCCAATCAGCGAGCGTACTGCAGATGAATCTGCGTTATCTTAAGTTGACGTTTTGTTTAGAGGTAGCCGACACGGTAGAGGATTTGGCAGATTTATTTGCCACAGAGTTGCCTTGTCGGCAGCCGCTCCAGGAACAAGGGGTACCATGATGTTTCCAGGTCGCTATTCATTGATCGCTCTGCTTTTCGTAATGGGACTGAACACGCTCGATTCAGCAGGTCGGTCAGCAGTGGCTGGCGACTGGCCGCAGATCCTGGGACCCTCGCGGAACGGCCAGGCAACCGGAGAAACCCTGGACGCTGCAAAGTTTAAGAAAAGTCCTCTCGTCAACTGGTCTTACCCAGTCGGCGCAGGTTTTGCCGGGCCAGCGGTCGTAGGTGATCGAGTCATCGTATTTCACCGCCTGGGAGATCAGCAGCGGGTTGAATGCCTGTCAGCGGCTACGGGGAAGCGGCAGTGGCAGACGAATTTCCCGGCCAGTTACCAAGGGGGCTTCAACCCGGATGATGGTCCGCGGTGTGTACCGACGATTCATGCTGGACGCGTCTACCTGTTTGGTGCTCACGGCGATCTTTACTGTGTTGATTTGAAGACCGGGAAGAAGTACTGGAGCCGAGACGCCTACGGTGAATTCTCAGGGAACGACGGTTACTTTGGTGCCGGTAGTTCTCCACTGGTAGCCGAGGGGAAACTGCTCGTCAATGTAGGCGGTCGAGGGGATGCAGGCCTGGTGGCCTTCGACTTGGAAACCGGTAAAACCTCCTGGAAGATGGGGCAGGAGGCTGCCAGTTACTCTTCTCCCACGCTGACAACGATTGCTGGCCGCAGCGTGGCCATTTTCGTCACACGACTGAATGTCCTGGCTGTCGATCCGAAGACGGGAAAAGAATTCTTTCGCTTTCCCTTTGGTAAGCAGGGTCCGACGGTTAACGCCGCCACGCCACTGGTCTTCGACAACCAGTTGTTCGTGACAGCCAGTTACGGGATCGGGGCCAGTTTGCGGAAGATTTCCCTGCAAGGGGCCCAAGCCGTTTGGGCCAACGACCAGGTCATGTCGAGTCAGTATTCAACCTGTGTCCAGCAGGCAGGCTACCTTTATGGTGCCCATGGGCGTGAGGATGTGGGAACTGCCCAATTTCGTTGCGTGAAGGCCCAGACGGGAAAGGTTATGTGGAGCCAACCGAATTTCGGAGTCACTCACACGATTTTAGCCGGCAAGCACTTGTTGCTACTGAACACCAGAGGCAAATTGACCTTGGCCCTGGCTTCTCCGGAAAAATTCCAGCAACTCCAGCAACATACGGTCGGACGTGGGACCACGCGAGCCTTGCCAGCCCTGGCAAATGGACGCTTTTATTTTCGTACTAGCGATGGAGGCAAAGGCCAATTGACCTGCCTGCAAGTAGGAACAAGTTCCAAAATCGCTAACTGACTGTTGCCCGCTGTCGCTCAAAACCGATTTTGTTGAGTGCCTCGTAAACTTCTTCGAGCGTCTTCTCACCAAAATTTGAGATATCCAACAGATCTTCTGGCGTGCAATTGAGCAGGTCGCGGACCGTAAAGATTCCCCGTTCTTCGAGGCAATTAGTGGTCCGTACACTTAAGCCGATCTCAGCAGTGCTCATCTCCAATCGCTGTTGCATGAGGCGATTGTTTTCTCCGGTAGTACTTAAACGAACCCGAGTGCCCATGGTGTCCCTCCCTGGTTGAAACGTGCAGTCCATTTTGAGCGATCATCGTCGATCGCAGTTTCCGTGACCGCAAGTATACAGAAACTACAGGGGATTCGTCATCGCTAAGAGGCATTATTTTCAGAAAAAGAAACGGTCTTGCTGAAAAACCTGCTAGCATTCCGTCAGAAGAAGGTCCGCCGAGAGCGGTTTGCGGTGGTTGGGGAAAGCCTAGGCGAAGGGTCTGCCAAGTTGCTCGTCGCAGGGGCTTTACAAGGACGGGGTTGCAGATTGCAATAGGAGAAAACGAGCGGACAGTTCGGAAGGAGACGAGCGATTGGTTGGAGCCTCGGTAGCTGAATTATTAGAAGGATTGACGGCTGCCCAGCAAGAGGCGGTTCAGCACGTGGATGGACCACTTTTGATGCTGGCTGGTCCGGGCAGTGGTAAGACGCGCGTGGTGACCCATCGCATCGCCTATCTGTTACACCAGGGAGTTTCAGCTCGTAACATCCTGGCGTTGACTTTTACCAACAAGGCTGCGGACGAAATGCGGTTTCGCCTGGAGCGTCTGGCTGGGTCTCCATCGGTTTGGATGGGGACGTTTCACGGGTTTTGCGCCAGGTTGTTACGTCGTTACGCGACCATGGTGGGATTAGCCGAGAATTATTCAATTCTTGATACGGGGGATTCCCGCAAGGCGTTCAAGCAGGCGATTGTTGAATCGAAGGTCGAATTGACTTACTGTTCTCCTGAATCAGTGGCTACGGCCATCAGTTGGGCCAAGAGTAGCTTGATTTCACCGGCAGATTACCAGGCCCGACCTGGCAATCCGACGGGGGCCATCGTGGAAGAGGTTTACCCTCATTACCAGCGTATTTTACAGTCCTCCAATGCGGTCGATTTTGATGACTTGTTAATGTACACCGCGCAATTACTGCGTGATAACGCTGAGTTGCGACAGGAACTGGACGAACGTTACCGGTACATCATGGTTGATGAGTACCAGGACACGAACATGGCGCAGTACGCGATCATTCGCGCGCTTTCGCAACACGTGCCCAATCTGGCGGTGACCGGTGATCCCGACCAGTCGATTTATGGTTGGCGGGGAGCCGATTTGTCGAACATCCTGGAATTTGAACGGGACTTTCCCAAAGTCCACGTCGTTCGATTGGAGCAGAACTACCGCAGTACTCCGAACATCTTGCAGGTGGCTGATACGTTAATATCGCACAACGTGAATCGTAAACGGAAAACGTTATTTACGGACAATGCGGCTGGACAACCGGTGCGGCTGATCGTTTTTCCCGATAGCCGCGATGAGGCGGATAGCATTGCTGCCTCGATCTTCAGCGAGGTTTCCCAGGGACGGCGACGTTTTCGTGACTTTGCCATCTTTTACCGCATCAATGCGCTTTCCCGCTCATTGGAATTCGCCCTCCGAAACCTCGAGATACCGTACCAGATTGTTCATGGCTTGGAGTTCTACCAGCGGAAAGAGGTACGGGATGTGCTGGCTTATCTGTTCTTGCTGCATAATCCGCGACATGACCTGGCTTTCTTGAGGATTATCAATACACCAAGGCGTGGCATTGGCAAGAAATCGATCCAGTTGCTGCAGAAACATGCGCAGCGGCATGGTTTATGTTTGTTGGAGGCAGCCCGTGAAGCGGGTTTGATTGAATCACTGGCTAAGCGTTCGGCGGTTGCGATTGCCAAGTTTGTCGCGGTTTACGATACGCTGACTGTAGAACCGGCCGACCAGTTGGAAGACCTGATTACCGCGGTGATTGATCGGACAGGCTATGCCGCTCACCTGGAGAAATCGGTTGCCGAGGAAGACCAGGAACGACTGGCGAACATCGAGGAACTGGTGACAGCGGCCCAGGAATTTGACCAGCATCATCCGGAAGAAAATCGCTTGCAGCGGTTCCTGGAACAGGCCTCGTTGGTGAGTGATTCAGATGGCTGGGAAAGCGAGCCGGACCAGGTCACCCTGATGACTTTGCACGCTGCTAAGGGTTTGGAATTCCCAGTTGTGTTTATCGTCGCCTTAGAGCAGGGGATGATTCCTCACGAGCGCAGCCGTGAAGACCCCGATGAGTTAGAGGAGGAGCGACGGCTACTGTTCGTGGGAATTACCCGTGCGGAAACGGAGTTGCAGTTGAGCCTGGCCCAGCGGAGGACGTTTCGTGGTACTGAACGACTGGTTGTGCCGAGCGAGTTTCTGATGGAAATGCCCCGTGAGCAAATGGAAACGGTTCAACCGATGGAGCCACTGGGAGATTCCCAGTGGGAAGATGAGGATGATTTTATCGATGCGATTCCTGGCGATGAACAGTATTTCCAGGATGACTCGGACTCGACCGTTGTTGAGCGTCAACAGGGAACAAGCGATCCGAACGCCACCCGATTAATGACTGCGGCCGACTTGTTGAACCAGCAGGCTGAGCAACAACCGCGCTATGCACCCGGTTCTTTTCGCAAGGGAATGCTGGTTAAACACCCGGAATACGGACCGGGGACGATTTTGAAATTGACTGGTACGGGAGCCAAGCGTACCGCGACGGTGAAGTTTTTCACTGAGGGAGAAAAGAAGTTCCGGTTACTGCATGCCCCCTTGCAGCCGGTTCAGTCGACGGAAGACGAGGCAGGTCTAGATGATCCGGAAGGGGATTAGTTTGAGAATCGTATGAGTGACCGATATCTGAAAATCGCCCAGTTACGCGAGCCTGCG
>CAZXJC010000530.1:0-3606 GCA_964640885.1 uncultured Pirellulaceae bacterium
CGATGCCTCATTACTTGGCCCGTCGTACGTTTCGTCAGCCAGAGGAACGCGTAATTGGATTTGCTTATTCCTTCCTAGGGTTGCGGATTCAATGTGCACAATGCCACAAGCATCCGTTTGACCAGTGGACCCAGAATGATTTTGAGCAGTTTCGTGGATTCCTGACTAGTACAAAGTTTGGCAATAATCCGGCGAGCAAGACAGAGTACAACCAGTTGCTGGAAACGCTGAAATTGAAAGGCAAAAGGGGTGGAGACCTGCGTCGTGAAATAGGCAAGCTTATCAAGGAAGGTAAGACCATTCCTTTTCAAGAGGTCTACACATCGCCTCCTAAGAAAGCCAAAAAGGCAAAGGTTGATCTCGACCAGTTACGCAAACAGGAGAAAAACCTGGAAGAACGCCTGGTAGTTCTTAAGGAAAAAGGACGGACGGAGGCGGTTGCAACTACCGAGAAGGGACTTGTCAGGCTGCGGAAACAGATCAAGACCGAGGAGAAATTAAGGACTGCTGCACCTACTGGCACGGCCAAGCTCCTGGGGGGAGAAGTGATTGACTTGACACAGTTCGAGGATCCTCGAGAGCCCCTCATGGACTGGTTGCGTTCCCCAGAGAATCCCTATTTTGCCCGTGCCTTTGTCAACCGGGTTTGGGCTACCTACTTTAACGTGGGTATCGTTGATCCTCCGGATGATACGAGCTTGGGGAATCCACCAAGTAACAAGCCTTTGCTTGATTACCTGGCGCAGGGGTTTATTGAGCATGGTTTTGACATGCAGTGGTTGCATCGTGAAATTGCCAACAGCCGTACTTACCAGTTGAGTTGGCGCACTAATGAAACCAACAAGAATGACGAGCGAAATTTCAGCCGTTCGGTGCCCAGGCGATTGCCGGCCGAGGTGACTTACGATGCTATTCAATACGCGGCTAGCTCCGATGCTCGTGTTGAGCAGATGCAAAAAGATCTGGCGGGTCGCGCGGTTCTCATTCCTGGTAGTGGTGCTCGTTACCTGGGGGCAGATCGGCAAGCCCAATACGCTTTGACCATTTTTGGTCGCTCGATGCGAGAAACGAACTGTGATTGTGATCGTACTGAAGACGTAAGCTTGCTGCAGACGGTCTACCTGCAAAATGATGAGCAATTGCTCGACCAGTTGACCGATCGAAACGACAGCTGGCTGGCACAGATCCAACGCGAATACAAGATTGGAAAGCCAGCTCCTGCGAATGGGAGGAAGGCTCCGCAACGGCCCGATAACTATGGCAAAGTAGTGAAGGAACGAAAGGCCAGGATTGAGCAATTGCGAGCAGCAGGTAAAGATGAACAGGCCGCTGGGCTGGAACGTCAGTTAAGTGCTTACAAGAAACGCTTTGAAGATAAAAACCAGCCCGTCGAGGAAGCTGGTGAAGATCGACAATTGCCAGCAACTGAGGTTGCCAGCCAGATCGTCCGCGAGGTTTACCTGCGGACGTTGAGTCGTTATCCAACGGATCAGGAATTAGAGCGATCGGTGAAGTACCTCGGTGAGTCAGCAGATATCTCCAAGGGGGCCAAGGACCTGTTGTGGGTCTTGCTTAATACGAAAGAATTTATTTTAAATCACTAAGTTGTAGCGACCAGGCTGTTCCCCTGGTCTACGATATTTAGATAGGAAGGATTGAAGGATGGCCGTACATCGAACGTGTGATGGGATGAAACGCCGAGATTTTCTCAAGGCAGGTGCCCTGGGAATGGGTGGCTTGAGCTTGGCTAATTACCTGCAGTTAGCCCATGCAGGTAAGGTTGCTACCGATGCTCCTGCTAAGGCGGCGATTTTCGTCAACCTCACTGGTGGTCCGACTCACCTGGATACGTTTGATATGAAGCCGGATGCACCGGCCGAGTACCGCGGACTCTTTAATCCGACCAAGACTAACGTAGATGGAGTCGAGTTTTGCGAGCACTTGCCCAAGCTGGCCAAGTGTGCGGACAAGTTCGCCATCCTGCGTGGTGTAAGTCATACCCTCGCTGCCCATCGCTTGGGACGTGAGTATGTGAACACGGGGAATCGTCCCTTGCCATCGCTCGAATACCCTGGCCTGGGTGCGGTCGTTGCTAAGGAGTTGACGGCCCCGGCTGACCTGCCACCCTTTGTTGCCGTTCCCAATACGATTCAGGATCCGGGTTACCTGGGAGTTCGCTACGCGGCTCTAAGCACCGGGGCCTCTCCGAAAAAGGGTGAGGCGTTCAGCGTACGAGGTATCAGTCTGCGTAATGGTCTGACCGTGAACGAAGTGGAAAAGCGAAAGAACTTGCTTAAAGACCTGGATACGACTTTCCAGGGCGTTGCGAAGCAAAGCCAGTTGATTGATGGCTTGGACCAGTTTGGTAAGTTGGCGCATTCAATGATCACTTCCAAACGTTCCACCGAGGCCTTTGACATCAGCAAGGAATCACCCGCCTTCGCCGATAAATTCGGCGATGAAAGCTTCGGAGCCAGTTGCCTGCTGGGAATTCGCCTGGTGGAAGCGGGCGTCCGGTTCGTGACACTTAACGTGGGTGGCTGGGATACTCATCGCGACAATTTCCCGAGATTGAAGGACAATCTTTTGCCGTCTCTGGACCAGGGACTCTCCGCCCTCTTTACCGGGCTGGAAGAACGGGGACTGCTCGATTCAACGGTTGTCTTCGTAACGGGCGAGTTTGGCCGTACTCCAAAGATTAACGATAAGAGTGAACCAGGCGGACGAGATCATTATCCTCGCTGCATGTTCATGCTGATGGCTGGTGGTGGTGTTCAAGGGGGACAGGTCGTGGGCAAGAGTGACGACAAAGCAACGTTACCAGCCAACGATGTGATCACGCCCGACGATGCCGCGGCCACGTTCTACAAGTGCTTGGGGATCGACCATACGCAAGAGTATCATACCAATACCGGTCGTCCCGTGATGATCGTGCGTGATGGACACGTGATACCTCAGCTGCTAATCTGACCTCTTACGTTAGTTTGATAAGTGCGCAATCGTAGGGAATGGGTTGCGATTTTTTTAGTGCAGGAACTGCAATGGATGCTAACCGTTGCTGCCAAGCTACGATTGCGGAGATAGATCACATGAAACGTTTTGCAAAGACTATGTTGTTGCTGGGCCTCGTCTTGGCCGTGGCCTCACCCTTGAGTGCTGCCGACGAAAAGAAGAAAAAGAAGAAGCGGCAACCTAACCTGGCCGCTCAGACGATTAAGAGATTCGCCAAGGCTGAGCTGACCGATGAGCAGCAAACCAAGGTAAAGGCATTGGCAGCCGAGCATGCCCCGAAGATTAACGCAGCCCGTAAGAAAGCTGCCTTGTCGGATGAACAAAAAGCCGCCCGGACTAAGGCGATTAAAGACAATAAGGCTGCCGGTAAAAAAGGTAAGGAAGCTCGTGCTGCTGTAGCGGCTGCCTCCAAGCTGACCGAAGCGCAAAAAGCTGCCTTGGAAGAGACTCGCAAAGCGAGTGCTGCCTATAATGCCGCTGTGGTTGCCCTCTTGACTCCTGAACAGAAGCAGAAGCAGGGTATCAAGGCTCCCAAGAAGGGGAAGAAAAAGAAAGACAGCTAGTGAAACTAGCTGAAACGGTTTAAGTAAAACG
>CAZXJC010000531.1:0-6880 GCA_964640885.1 uncultured Pirellulaceae bacterium
GCTGATGCTTGCGGAACCAGTTTGGCCCAGCGGATATCGTGCCGAGCCAGGCCTGCAGCAAGCCCCAGTACGGTCACCCGTTGCCAACTGCTAGACTGCGCCCCGACCGCCGCTTCCAAGACAACGTCGATCTCTCCACGCCGGTTCCGTACCCCGGTTACCTGCGCCAGTTGCTGAACCAGGCCGCTGGAAACATTGCCCGGTTGTTGCATCAATAACGCCAGCAATCGATGGGATCGTTCGGGTACTGAACTGAGTACTGCCGCTCGCATCCAGCGATCTGCTGAATCCTGGCGGGCAATCCTGGCCAATCCCTGTAAGGCAGCCTCGTCCGACATTGCTCCCAGCGAAAATGCCAGCTGAAATCGTACTCGCCAGTCCGTCTCTTGAATTAGCTGCATCATCCGCTTCCGTAGTGGCTGCGAAACGCCCAGTTGCGGTTCGGCCAGGCGAATGGCATGTTGCCGGATAGCAGCATGCTTATCAGAGAGCGCCACTAACAAATCATTTTCAAGCAGGGATTGTAGTCCAGCCAGGCTCCAAAGGGCATGCAAGCGGGCCTGCGGAAAGTTGCTCTTCCGTAACAAACGACGCAGGGGTTCGACGGCCGACTGGTCCTGTCGTTCATAAATCAATCGCTGGGCCGTCTCTCGCCACCAGCTGTTAGGGTTTTCCAAGTGGGCAACCAGTTGTTCAACCGTAGCTTGACTCAGTCGCGGCGCGGCAACCGGTTTAAATTCCGTTGTCGCAATCCGGTAAATCCGTCCTCGATCCCGACCACTGGTCAAGTCCAGGTGGGCAACCACATCGTAGGGAATGTGAACTGCTTCCAGTACTTCCCGGTAGAGATCAAGCGCATAGAGAGTCCCATCGGGTGCGTTGACGAAATTGACTGGACGAAACCAGGTATCGGTCGATCGAACAATCTCAGTCTCCTTGTCGATGCGTTGCGGTTTGAACGTAACACCGTCCGGCACCAGTCGCAGGCGATGAATCAGATTGGTTTGGGCGCCCCCGACGAACAAGGCCCCAGCGGATTCCGTCGGCAAGACCGCTCCGCGGTACACTGTCGAACCGGCACACCCGTCAAGAATATGATGGTTTGCCCCAGCTGCCGAAGCAGTCCGCTCACCCAAGGCCACGCGGCGACTGCTCCGAATGATTCGCCAGGGTTCCAACTGACTAATTCGAAAGATGGGCGTTACCCCGCGGCGCAGATTATTGACACCACTGGAAACCGGCAGGTACGGATTACGCCGCAAGTACTGATCGGGCAAGACCACGTGATGAACCGGGTGAGCCTGGCTACAGAGAAACCGGTTGTACCAGTCGTCGAACGAGTTACCGAATTGGGCGCCACCGCTGAGCGGCTCTAGCTTGCCGTTGATTGGATCAAAACGAAAATCTTTACGACCCAGGGAGAGCGGTTTTGCCTGCGGATCATTCGCTGGACGAATTTCTCCACCATTCTTGGAACCCGCTCCATAAATCCTGTGATCAATACCCCAGGCGAGGTTATTGAGACTGCCTTGAGCTTTTTCCGTTCCAAAGCCGGCAAACACTTTTCTGCGAATATCAGCACGATGGTCCCCGTCGGTATCCTTCAGATACCAAATGTTTGGCGTTGCCGCCACGAAAATACCCTGCTTCCAGACCGCGATTCCAGTTGGCCACATCAGCTCATCGGCAAACACGTGACTACGATCGAACTTGCCATCACCGTCCGTATCCTCCAGCAATCGAATCCGACCCAGGGGAGGTGAGCCGGCAGGCTGGCGGTAAGGATAATCCCGTAGTTCAGCTACGTAGAGGCGACCGTCCTCATCAAAGGTGGCTGCCACCGGATCATTGACCAGCGGTTCATGAGCAACCAGGTCCAAGCGATATCCCTTGAGCACCTCGAAGGTTTTCAATACTTCAGCCGGTTCCTGGGGTGGGATCGACTTGAGGAAAGCCTTTAATTGCGACTGGTTTCCCTTCTCCGGAACAGCTTTTTGTGCAACCACCCCTTGTTGACTGGCGATCATAACCAGGGCAACCAGCAATCCAAGGAGACGAACAGGCAACTTCCTGAAGACCTCGTGATCGAACGAACATTTCATAGCCATCAGTATAATCGATCGCCGGTCTAGCCGCCCGGGGCGAGGATCTGAATTTCCGTATCGCTGAGCAGGGCCGTCACCGGCGTACCTCGGCCAGCCTGAAAATGCTGGTAATTGAGTTCGGCAACCTCCGAAGCCGCCTCGATTACCTGGACCACGTCGCGCTGACTGGCAGCAGTGGGATAGGTTTCGTCCAGCTCTTCCAGAGATTCCCCTAGCAAGCGGCGTCGAATAATAGCCAGCAGGCCAGCTGCGATGGAAGCCTTCCCGTAGCCAAAGATTTCCAATTCACCACCGACGTGATGGATCCGTCCGCCAAAAGACGGATTACGTGTCCGCGAACCATCACCGATAATCGCCTCCCGGAAACCGCGATCCTGCTGATCAACAATTCCCCGGCCATAGATGCCGTAGAGTTCAATTTCCTGGTTCACAGCTCCTTCGAACTCCGCTGGGTTAATCCAGTTATTGTTGTAATCTCCCCGCATGCCATCGTCATAGGTAACGGCCACGTCGATGCTGTCCCAGGTTTCGATGGCACCTTGCCGCTTAAAGGAAGCGGGATCGACCCCGCGCCGCTTGGCAATCTCGATGTGATGCTCATTCCAATTCAAAAGCAGGTTCTTTTGCCCCGTGGCAAAAACAGTCCTCGGCTTGACCTGCAGGTAGTGGTGGACCACATCCAACCAATGGCAACCAACGTAGGCGAATGGATTACTTTGCTCGGCCCAGGCAAAAATCTCGGTGCTTACTTCCAGGGGTTCTTCCAGGACGGTACGAACCCGGTTGATCGAACCGTATTTCTCGTCTGCCTGAGACATCATCTCGCGTACGAAAGGATCGTAACGCTTGTGCATGTCGACAGCCACGATGCGGCCTGCTTCCCGGGCCTTGTTAATAATTTGATCGGCCTCTGTCATCGTCAGACAAAGCGGCTTTTCCGTGATTACATCGCAGCCGGCCTCGAGTGCATCGAGAATTGGCTGGGCATGCACGTGATCCGGAGTAGCCACGAAGAGAACATCCGGCTTGTGAGAGGCCAGGATATCCTGCCACACGACCTCACCGTAACAGGCATCGATCTTGACGTCTGGAAACTCCTCGGCAAACCAGTCAACGATCCGTCCCGCTGTACCACTTTGCTCGCTGCGAGTCCCGACGGCCGAAACACTGATTTCCACGTCCGCCACCGCCGGAGCCCAATTACTCATGCCAATGCTGGTGAGGGCGCCGGACAAGCCGCCACGCATGAAATCCTTGAAACTCTGGCCAATGATCTCATCAAAAAACATGCCACCACCCACGATGGCGACGTTCAGCGAACGCTTCTCTGCATTCATGGCTGCACTGCACTTTCTCTGCAAGAGTCAATTCGAATTCAGCTTCGGATTGTGATTGTAGAATATCAGCGGCAACTTACAACCAAGACCCGACGATCTGCAGTTGTGTTACACTGTCGGGCCACAGAAAGTAACTCACTCTCCGTAGCACCGGGACCGAAGACCTTATGAAACGAAAATCAAACCAGCAAGCAATGAGGATTATTTCCATCGGGGGAGGTAAACTGGCCCTGCGGCAGACCCTGCCAATCGATCGCTTTATCGTCGGCCTAACACGCAAGAAAAACCCCAAAGCACTGTTTATTCCAACGGCCAGTGGTGATGACGCCGAGTACTGTGAAATTTTCGACCGGATCTATGGCCGCAAGCTGAACTGCCAAATCGATTGCCTGAGACTGCTGGGACGACATGGTGAACGGAAGAAGTTAGCCAACCGCATCCTGGCTGCTGACTTGATCTACGTCGGCGGTGGCAACACGATGCGGATGATGAAGCTGTGGCGAAAAATCGGTGTCGATAAACTGCTCAAGAGAGCTGGCCGGCAAGGAACTGTCCTGACAGGACTCAGTGCCGGAGCCATTTGCTGGCACCGCTGGGGACATTCCGACTCGATGTCCTTTAGCGCCGGTGACCGTCCCTGGTCCCACATTCGTGTTCGCTCACTCGATTTCATCCCTTACCTCTATTGCCCTCACCTCGACGGGGAAAAACGACACGATTCGCTGGCCGCGATGCTCCGTCGCGGTGAAACAGCCATCGCCTGTGATAACAACGCGGCCATCTTCTATGGACCCCACGGTGCGCGCTGCATTACTTCCCGACAACGGGCCCAGACCCACGTGTATCACAAATCCGGCAACGAGGTAGTGGTTCGCTCCTATCGGGATGGTGAAACGATCGACCTCTGATACTGACTAAGGCGTCAGAACACGCTCGGTCGCCCCTCCTTTGAAAGGGGCTTTCATTGGTGCTATATTCATCTCCTCGCAACAACAACTTTTACACTAACTATACGAGGCGCATGAACATGTCCCTGAAACGATTACTCCTGACTGCCTGTACACTCTCTGCTCTGTTGCTTGCTCCTATCGCGCAAGCTGCCACCACCGTCAGTTCTATCATCGGTGACAACATGGTCCTGCAGCGCAACGCCCCAGTCGTCTTGTGGGGTTGGGATGATGCGGGGACGAAGGTATCGGTTAGCATCGGCCAAAGCTCCGCCACCGCGACCGCCGGAGACGACGGCAGTTGGTCGGTCAGCCTGCCAGCAATGAAAGCGGGCGGACCCCATGCAATCGCTATCAGTGGATCAAGCAAGCTGAATATCAAGAACGTGCTGGTCGGCGAAGTCTGGTTTTGCTCAGGACAATCCAACATGGAATGGACCGTCTCCCGCTCGCTGAATCCCAAGGAAGAAATTGCCGCTGGTAATTACCCCAATATTCGACACATCAAGTTTCCCCACACAACTGCCGACAAACCGCAGGCACAGGCCAAAACCCAGGGGTGGACGGTAACCACGCCCCAAACAGTTGCCAACTACACGGCGGTGGGATATTACTTTGCCCGCAACCTGCAAAAGGAACTCAAAGTTCCTGTCGGCCTGATCGGCTGCAACTGGGGTGGCACACGCATTGAACCCTGGACACCCCCGGCCGGTTTCAAAGCCGTTCCAGCACTCAAAGATATCAGTGATAACCTGGCCAGCTTCCCCAAGAAGGGCGGCAATGGCCGTATCCAACACCAGAGTGCCCTGGCCATCTACAATTCGATGGTCCACCCGGTGCTCCAGTACCGCTTCAAGGGCGCACTCTGGTACCAGGGCGAATCAAACAACGGCGAAGGGATGCTTTACCACGAGAAGATGAAAGCTCTCATCTACGGCTGGCGAAAAGTTTTCAATCACCCAGACATGCCGTTTTACTTCGTACAACTGGCACCCTACCGTTACAACCGCCCCGAAGCCCTGCCAGGCATCTGGCAAGCCCAGCTGAAAACGCTGGCTGTAAAGAACACGGGTATGGCCGTCACGGTCGACATCGGCAACACGCGGGACATTCATCCCAAGAACAAGCAGGAAGTCGGACGTCGCCTGGCCCTCTGGGCCCTCACCAAGGATTACGGTCGTGACGTGGGAGTCTATTCCGGACCGCTACTATCAAAGGTCGACCAGTTCGAAGGGAAAGGCCGGCTCACGGTACATTTCCAGAAGGTAACTACTGGCGGTCTGAAGGCCAGTGATGGGAAACCGCTGAGCCACTTCGAAATCGCTGGCAAGGACGGTAAGTGGCACCCTGCTAAGGCTGACATTGTCTACGGCGACCACTTAATCGTTAGTAGTGACGCTGTGAAGAAACCGGTTCATGTCCGCTACGGTTGGAATGAACTGGCCGAACCAAACCTGGTCAACGGTGCCGGTTTGCCCGCCTCCCCATTTCAGGCCAGCCTGAAATAAGGGACGGAAAGGGAGAAGTGGATGCGAAACGCGATCTTGCTGGGAATATGCCTGCTGGCCTCTCAACTGACGGGGCCAGTGCGCAGCCAGGCAGCCCCAAAAGCAGGCGCCGCCATCAAGAACGTCCTCTTCATTATCTCCGATGACCTGAAAGCAAGTGTGCTCGGCTGTTACGGTGATCCGCGTTGCAAGACACCGAACATCGACAAGCTGGCCCGTCGCGGGCTGGTCTTTGATCGCGCTTATTGCCAGGGGACGTCCTGCGGTCCGTCCCGCCAGTCGTTCATGTTCAGCAAGTACAAGGGCCAGGGAAAGATTAACCTGGGCCAACACTTCAAAGAGAACGGCTGGTACAGTGCCCGGGTCGGTAAGATTTATCACATGCGGGTCCCAGGGGACATCATTGCTGGCACTAATGGGAAAGACGTGGCCTCCTCCTGGACCGAGCGTTTCAATTCCCAAGGCAGCGAAGCACACACGCCCGGTGATTACGCCTGCCTGAATCTGAATATCTTCACCAAGTCGCTGGAAAATCGTCAGACGACACAGATGCCCCACCGCATGTTTGTCTCGGTTAAATACAAGGGAGACGGCTCGGACCAGCCCGACCATAAATCGGCAACCAAAGCTATCGAACTGCTACAAAAACATCAAAAGCAGCCTTTCTTTTTGGCAGTTGGCCTGGTCCGCCCCCATTACCCGATGGTCGCACCCGAACAATACTTTACTCCTTACCGCTGGCAAGAGATGGTCTTGCCCAAAACGGTTGCCGATGACCTGGCGGACATTCCCAAACTGGGACTGGCTGGCACGGTCTCAACAAGCAACCCAATCGGTAAATACCCGGACAATCAAAAACGAATGTGGGCTGCTTACTATGCGTCAGTCGCCTTCATGGATGAACAGGTCGGCAGGATTCTCGCTGAATTGGATCGACTAGGACTGCGGGATCAGACGGCCATCGTCTTTACCAGTGATCATGG
>CAZXJC010000532.1:0-3500 GCA_964640885.1 uncultured Pirellulaceae bacterium
AGGAGTCCGGGGCCTGCGTCGGATGCGCCTCGCTGAGGCGGCCGGCCGGCAACTGTGTGGCACTGACCAACGCGCTTGTCCTTCGGGGGTGGGAGGCGAGCGAGACGTGGTCGGCCGTTGCGCTCTGCAGCGCCGGTGGCGCGACTCGCCACCGCACGGCATACAGCGCCCGGCGGCGTCGAGCACAAACTGACCAGCGGAATGCGGGGAAGCCGGCCCTGCTGCCGGTGCTGCTGATGATGCCTCCTGCGCTCGCGCGCGTCGCCGTCGTCTGCAGGACCACGTGCGCAATGGTGCCAGCGAAGCCAAACGAGCTCACCCCGGCAGCAGGCAGGCGTGCGTCCTGCGCGGCCGACGGCAGCGAGACCATCGGAGCCCCGCACGCAGCGCGCACCGAGACGAGGACGAACGGGTTGAGCGTCCTCAGGTGCGTGTTTGCCGACGCCTCCCCGTGCTCCGCCTGGCACACCGCCTTGCAAAACCCCGCCAGGCCCGCGGCCGACTCGGTGTGCCCGACGCTGGCCTTGATGCCGCCCAGCACGGTGACCGCGTTGTGTTCCACGGCGCGAGCGCCGACGGTCTCCATCAGGGCCCGCACCTCCGTCGGGTCTCCCAGCGCGGTGCCCGTGCCGTGCGTCTCCACTGCAGGCAGCACGGGTTGGACGCGCTGCAGGGCCGCGGCGAGGAGGAGCCGCTGCGCTTTCGCGTTCGGTGAGGTGATGCTGGCGCTGCGGCCGTCCTGCCGCACCACAGATGCTGGCAACGTGGTCGTGCCGCTGCCCGACTCGCGAGCCGAGAGCACGCAGCCGCCGCAGCCCTCGGCACGCACGTAGCCGTCTGCAGTGGCATCGAACGTCTTGCACCGCCCGGCGGTGGAAAGCATCCCCGCTGCGGCGCACGCGAGCGTTGGCAGCGCCGACAGAACCATGGAGACGGCCATCGCGCACGCAGCCTTGCACTCGAGGCCTCGAAGAGCTTGCACGGCATTGTGCACCGCCACGAGCGCGGAGGAGCACGCCGTATTCACGCTCGCGCTCGGCCCATGCAGGCCGAGCACGTAGGACAGCCGCCCCGCGGCCACCGCAGCGCTCGTGCCGGTCATGGCGTACACGGACAGCGAGCCGACCTGGTCGCCGCGGCCCACGAGCGCCGTCCAGTCGACGTTCTGGATGCCGACGAAAACGCCCACCTCGCTCATGCGCGGCGGGCAAGAGGCGCGGAGAGCGGCGTACGACGCCTCCAGCAGCAGGCGCTGCTGCGGGTCGATTGCGTGCGCCTCGAGCGGGGAGATGGCAAACCGCCGGTTGTCGAAGCGCTGCGCGTCACGCAGAAAGCCGCCGTGCCACGCGCACAGCTGCTGCGACGCGCCCGCGTCCATGGCGGCGGCGTCAGTAGCGTGCGCCCAGCGCCGCGAGGGCACAAGCCCGATGGCATCGCCGGAGCTTCGCGCGAGCCGGAGAAAGCTCAGCCCGTCCGAGCACCCAGCAGGCCACATGCCGGTCACTGCGCTCACCTCAGGCGCCACTGCACGCGCCGGCCCCGCCGGAGCCGAATCGGGCGCCGCGGCATCGTTGGCCGTGGGCGCCTGCAGCGAATTGCTCACGTGGCGGACGACAGACGCGATCGTCGGGAGCTCGAAGATGAGCGTGGCAGGCAGCGGCACGGCCACCAACGCGCTGACCCGGCGTGCGAACTCAACGGCGGCAATCGAATCCAACCCAGCCTCGAAAAGGGGCGCGTCTGCGTCGATTGCGTCCGTGAGCACAAGCTCTGTGGCGATCGCCGCCACCCGCTCGGGCAGCGAGGACAGCAGGCTGCCCACGTCCGATGTTCCGGGAGCACGCCCAGAAGGCACGGGCAGCTTTCCTGCCGCGCGGGCTGTTGGCGTGCGCCGCTCCGCTGCTGCCATCGGAGAGACTGCGCAGGGAGACAGGCCGCGGACCGAGGGCGGCGGCGTGCTGTGGAAGACACGGCGGAAGGTCCCGGCGAAGCTGAGAAGAACCGAGGGAGTCTGTGCCAGGACCGCGGCGAGCGTCACGCCAAAATGCGCCGCAGAGATGCTCCCTTCCACCTCAGCCGTCACGCGCTTCCCCATGCCGACTGCCTCCACGAGAGGCCACTGGGTGCTCGAGCTGACGCAGCCACGGGAGCCCGCGTGGCGTGCAAGGACAACCAAGAACTCGTTCGCGCTCGCATACGACGCCTGGCCGACGCCACCGAACACGGCGGCCACGGAGGAGAAGGAGTGGCTGAAGTCGAGCTGCAACGGCCGCGTCGCGCAGTGCAGGTGCCACGCGGCGTGCGCCTTGGCAGCAAACACGTGCTCCACGCCCGCCGCGCTGGTGTTGCGGGCGGTCGCGTCGCGCAGGACGCCGGAGGTCTCCAGCACGCCGGCCAGGCGCGCTCGGCGCGCGGGGCCCGGGAGGCGCGCCAGCAGCTGCAGCAAGACGCCAGCCTGCACGCGAAGCCCGAGGTCGACGCACGCGACAACGGCGGACGGGCCCGCCGAGCGAAGCTGTGCCACCGCCTCCTTCTTTGCGAGCCCGCTGCGCGACGACAGCGCAACCAGACGAGCCCCGCTTTTGAACAGCAGGCGGGCCGTGCGCAGGCCGAGCCCTCCCAGGCCGCCGGTGACCAGATAAGCCGACTGCGTCGACACCGGCCCCAGCGACGGCTTCGCACAAATCGCAACTCGGGCCAAGCGCGGCACGCACCACGAATCTCGCACCTCGGCGGTGTCGTGCTCGTCACGGTGCGTTCGAACGAGCTGCTGGTCGAGCCAGAGAGGCCGGCGCGAGATCTCCACCGTCTTGCACGAGGCCGCGGAAGGCGCCTCTACGCGCAGCACGCGGGCCATGCCCACGCACGCGCCCAGAGAGAGCTGGAGCATGCCACTCGACCCGGCCTCGCCGCCCGACAGCACATTGGTGACCAGAACAAACTGGCCCGCACCGAGCGAGCACCCGAGCTGCAGCGCGAGCCAGCCGACGACGCTCGCAGAGGCGGCCTCGCCAGCGCACAGACACAGCGTGAAGGCGGAGGCCACACCAGGGGGCGGGCAGCCGACGGACGCCTGGAGTGGGGCCACGCCGCGCAGCTCCAGAGGGGCGGGCAGTAACCAGACGCACGGCCGATCGAGCATGTTGCTGCTGTCTGCAGGGGCTCCGAAGGAATGCGGGCGCCACGAGCAGTGGAACGTGCCGAGATCCGGAGCGAGCTGGAGCGGCCGCTGATAGGTGTCGAAGTGCGATGCGCTCTTGCGGACGAACGGCTTTGGTAAGCGACAGGTAGGCGCGCGTGCGCTTGCGCTTGCCCGGACCATGACGTGGGCGATGGTGCCGCTGTATCCGAATGAGCTCACTCCCGTCGCTGCGGCGGCCGTCGGTGCACGCAGCGGGGCGGGCTGTGCACTCAGCGCAGTCTGGCACTCGGCCGGGCCAAGCCCGTCGGCAACCAGACGGTTCACACGGCGGAGCCACGCGTTTGGCGCGCCCGTGCAC
>CAZXJC010000533.1:0-4460 GCA_964640885.1 uncultured Pirellulaceae bacterium
GCCTTCGCTGCCTTGCCCTTTGCGGGTGCCCCCTTGGATGTGGTCTTCTTGCCAGCTGGTAAATTCAATCTTTTTCGGATTGCGTCTCCGTTGAAGTTCTTGGGCGCGGGATAGTCCTGATTTTCCTGGAGATCCTCCAGCGTCAGGGTCTTGCTGCCAATCCCGTTAGCAGGAACGTCGCCCTTGGCAGTCCAGACGATCGCATTCAGGACGAGTTTACGAAAATTTGGATCACCCCAGTTCCAATGAAAATGTCCGCCGGTAAAACCAAAGCCGCGACCACCACCAGGTCTTTCGGCCGCCCACGCAACATGTTGTTGCTCACCACGGGCTACTGCTGCCCGCACGTGTGGGTTCCCGCTATGGGGGCCGTCCTTTCGAACCAGCGTACTTTTGGGAGGATCTGCCGAAAGGATCGGCGTAACACCCTTCAGGTCCTTGCGAAGCCTCATGTGGTAGTACCATTCGTCGTTTATGGCAAACGGTTTTACGCCGCGGGTAATCTCATGCTTGGGTAGCTTCTTGAATTCGGCGGTCCAATGTGGATTAACGGACCAGTGCGTTTCGAAATAGCCGCCGATCCAATCCAACAGTGCTTCACCAGCCGGCCCCTTGGGGACTTCTACGCCATAGTGAATACAGACAACCCCAACTCCCTTTTTGGCCAGCGAATCCATTTCCGCGAGGTGGGCGTTGACTGGATGGCGACCGCCACCGTCGGCATACATCACGACGGTGTCAAAGCCCTCGAGGGCACCCTTCTCACGGGGCCACCCGTCCCGAAAGACTTTCACTTCGACACCGGCATTGGCGGCTTGCAGCGCGCGGGCTAAAACCATGCAACCGGCATAGTGCTCATGGGAACCGTAACCGTGGCTGCGCGTTCCAGCCACGAACGCTACTTTCTTAGTCGCCGCGACCTTTTTTTTTAACGCGGCCTTTTTCTTCTTCGGCGCAGCCTTGCTGGCCGGTAAATGCTTGATCTTAATTTTGCGAAATTGCACCAGCATCGGGGGGCCCGCATGTAGCTGCAGGGCCAGCAGCCCCTTGTCGCGGGCCGCATCATCCTCGTCGGTCGCTTCACAAGTCACGACGCCATTAATCTTGTGAACAAAGTGATTGCCGTTAGCGATGATGTGGTAGCTGTTCCAGTCTTCTTTCTTGATCTTCTTCTGAATCTCCGCGGAAACCCCTACCGTCCCGACAACCTTCGGCTTACCGTTTTCGCCAATGACGGTCTTTTGCCCACGGTTCGCCAAGATGCCGCGAAAGGCTTCCCCGTAAAGAATTCCCGAGTACGTATTCCCGGCTTCAAAATCTGCCTGGTAGCCCCCAATGCGCCATTTGTCTGGCCCACCCTCGCGAACGAAACTGCGGTATTGAATTCCGGAATTACCATTAATGATCTTGTACTCAAGTTTCAACTCAAAGTTCGCCGTCTCGCCTCCGCGCCAGATAATAAAGGTGTTTCCCTTGGTTGGATTTTCCTTACTGGTCTGGCCACTAATGGCCCCGTCCTGAACCTTCCAGAATTTCGGGTCACCATCCCAGCCCTTGAGAGTCTTGCCGTCAAAAATGGAAACAAAACCAGCACCATCATCTGCTGCCGCTAATACCCCCGCACCCGTTAAAAGTACAGCCAGGATCAGCCAAAAACGAGTCTGAGTCAAAAATGCCATAGCAAACCATTTCCTTTCCAATTTGACGTTGTATCGCGTCGGTCTAGGGTTGGTGGAAGTCCCGGCAAGGCTCCTTGAAGAACGGTTCTCCGCCTCACCCGGACTGCCTCCCCCGGGCAGACCGTCCATTCCAAAATGATACCAGTTTAAAGCGCCGAACCCACCCGCCCGGCCGCCCCCGCGCCCGTGGCAAAAAAACCTTCTACCCGCCCTGTTTGCCGTTTAAATACTCGGTGCGCCGGCCGATGGCCACGGAGATCGAGCGATATTTCTCGGTCAGATTCCCCGAATCAAACAACGACTGTCGCACGTGCTCGACATCGTCAGCTCCGATCGCCTCGCTGAAAATTGGTAGCAGGTAATCAATTCCCACGGTCGAAATATTCAGTTCGGTTGGCGAATAAAAAGAGTGGTCAACCTGGCGTGCCTGCACAATGCCCTTCTCATCCCTAAGCAAACTCGTCTCGCAAGACTCGACGCCAAAGCCTCCATCCGCGGACAGTTGGAGAGAGGCGAAGCAATTCGTCTTCCCGTCCAAGAGCATTTGGACCGTTTTACCGCCTAACTGCGATCCCTGGTAGCGATCGAATTTAAGCGGTCGCCCACCTCGTTGGGTGTGGCCAACCTTCCTCGTGAAAATCGCTCGTTCGGCCGTTTCGACACGGCCGGTTTGCTTGAAGAACTCATCTCCAATCGCTTCCACCAGGTGCCTTCTGAGGGCTTCTGCGGCTCCGCTGAGAACTGTGTTCCCGGCCGGATCACTGCTGGCGTGCGAAGCGCCAAGCTCAAGACCCTGCTCATCGACGATTCCCTCACCGCAGACGATCACGACGTTCTTTTGCCGATTATAAGTTTCCCGAACGCGATCGACTAAATGCGGCATGTCCACCGGTGATTCCGGAATCAGAATAATATCGGGTTGCCCATAAGCAGAGCCGATCGCTATATAACCAGAATGCCTGCCCATCACCTCAACGATGGCAATCCGATGATGACTTTCCGCAGTGGTTCGAACACGACGAATACCCCAGGTCGCTACATAGACGGCGGTTGCGTAGCCCGGCGTTGCATAGTTAACCATTCCACATAAATCAAACGCCCCGTCCTGCGGCAAATTGTCGCGAGCGGGATCAGCATTAAGGCCCAGGTCATTATCGATCGTCTTCGGGGCCAGCACCGTCGGCAGCAGTTCGCAAAGGGACTGCATCCCATTAATAGTTCCGTCTCCTCCTACGCAAATGAGGCCGTCGAGTTGTAACGCCGAGATTCGTTTCTCTGCAGTTGCGATCGCCTCGGTGTCCGAGGGACTCATATATCGCCGCGAAGACCCCAGGATGGTTCCTCCAAGAGTGCTATCAAGCTCGGGTATGGTCTCAAAAAGCGGATTGAGTCGGACATAAGGCGCACGCGGGTCCAGCAAACCATTGAATCCGCCCAGGAGTCCGATGAGTTCGATTTTTGCGTCATTGGCCTGCGCCGCGGCACCCTGCAACGTCGCGTTCAAGGCCGGGGTATCTCCACCAGCCGTCAGTATCCCAATTCGCTTCATGCTGCCTCAGAGCTCCAATCCTGTGATACGTTGGTCCTTTCGAACAGTTAACTGTCCCATTCTAGCAATGGCCCTCGATAGCCACAACGAACTACACCTGGCGCAAGCCATCATGATGCCTTCACGTTTTTCGCCTCTTTTGGTAGGTTCATTCAAGCGACTGGCAAACCAGCGCTAGCGACGGTCCCATGCCTCCAGGAGCTGCCATTGATGTCCACTATCGAGACGCCAGCGCCAGGACGTGTTACTGCGTGGTTATTGCGTAGCAACCGTTTTACGTTTTCCCTTTACGCAATCCTTGCTGCGTTCGGAACCTACTTCTGCATGTACGCCTTTCGCAAACCCTTTGGGGCTGCCCAATACGAGGGTTTACATTTTTTTGGAACCGTCATTGACCTGAAGATCAGCCTTACCATTAGCCAGGTCATTGGCTATGCCTCCGCAAAATATCTTGGTTTAAAATTCTGCTCGGAAGTTACACGCGACCACCGGCCTTCGATGCTGGTTGCGCTCATCGTCTGCGCCGAAGGCGCACTCGCCTTATTTGCCATTCTGCCCGAAGACTGGAAGTTCATCGGGATACTCCTCAACGGACTATCCCTGGGAATGATCTGGGGACTCGTCGTCCGATACCTCGAGGGTCGTCGCACGTCCGAGATTCTCCTGGTGGGCCTAAGCTGTTCCTATATTATTGCCAGCGGTATCGTGAAGGACATTGGCAAGACCATCTTGGACAATGGCTTTACTGATCAATTCTGGATGCCAGTTGCTACCGGCGGCCTTTTCATCGCTCCGTTTTTTCTCTGCGTCTGGCTGGTGAATCAGTTGCCCGACCCCACCGCAGAGGAGCTCGAAGATCGTGTTGAACGGGTCCCCATGGATGCGTCCCAGCGACGACAGTTTGTGCGCCAATTCCTGCCTGGGCTGGCCCTCTTGATGTTTGTCTACTTATTCCTGTCCGCTTTCCGCGAAATACGCGACATGTATGGAATTGACTTGCTCACCGAACTTGGGGAAGCAGATCAAGCGGCGGTTTTCAGCAAGACCGACATGCCAATTGCGATCCCCGTCTTTCTGTCGCTAGTGTTACTCAATTCGATTCGCGGCCACAACCAAGGTATGGTCGCGCCCATTGGAATCAAGATATCCGGGACACTCACACTCGGCGACAGCACGCTACTATATGAAATAGGACATATTGGCCCGATCGCTTGGAAGATCCAAAAAGGGGC
>CAZXJC010000534.1:0-4734 GCA_964640885.1 uncultured Pirellulaceae bacterium
AGCGATAAACTCACACGATTCTTCTTCCGGGAGCCGTCGTGATAAGGCCAGGACCTGGTGTGAATGACGGCTGAGCGCCTTGAGAACATGACTTCCTAGAAAACCACTGGCACCGGCAACAAGAATTTTCATTGAGAAACCTCACCTTTTGATTAAGAATTACTGTCTATGGATTTGACGATTTGATTTAGTTTTTAGTACCGCAGGGAAGAGAGCTACTTAACAGCCTTATGGTTCCGGACCCACATTGCAAAGTCAGGGTGAATCGTTAGGTTGAACTGGCCTCCGGCGATTTTCGCTTGCCAGCTTTTTCTGACGAGAGCAGCGGGGCAGATTTGAGGAGCTTTCTTTGCGATGAATTCAGCTGACATTGACCTTAACGAGATCCAGGCACTGACCTTCGATGTGTTTGGAACCGTGCTCGACTTAGCTGGCAGTTTAACCCCCTTCATCGCGGAATTCCTGAAATCTCGAGATGCCGAAGTGACCGCAGAACAATGCTGGGCCCAGTGGCGTGCTCGGCAGCGAATCGAACAGTACCAGGATACGCTTATGATGCTTGGGCACAGCGGTTACCTGGAGACGGCCCGGCGGGCTCTCGTCCATACGTTGCAGGGCAATCAAATTGAAACCACGTCGGCTGAAGTTGACCAGTTGATGGATGCCTGGATGCACTTGTCGCCGTTCCCGGAGGTCAGCGAGGCCATGGAGCGGCTTGGCGAACGTTATCGACTGGTAGTGTTATCCAATGGAAATCGCTATTTCCTGGATCACCTGGTGGAGAAACGCATTGATGCCACCTTTGACGAAGTAGTTTCAGTCGATGTGATGGGAGCTTTCAAACCTCATCCGAGCGTTTATCGACGGACGGCGCGGATCCTGGACCTGGATGTGCAGCAGTGCCTGATGGTATCGGCCAATTCCTTTGATGTACTTGGAGCCAAGACATGCGGCTTGCGAGCCGCTTTTGTGAACCGACTACAAGTTCCCTACGAAGATTCGCCACTAGTTCCCGATATTACGGTCGCTGATTTTACCGGCCTGGCCGAGGCTTTATTGTAGGGCAGCGAGTTGGCAGTTGATCTGCCGCCTTGCCCGCTGTTAGCCGGTTACCGCACTCAGCAGCTGACTAAGAGGGCTGTTGCCGAAGGAATTCCAGGAAGGGTTTTCCCGAAAAGTCCTGGTAGCTTTCCACTTCGCGAGTTTCCAAGTCGGTAAAGAAACGGTCGTAAACGGTTTCCCGTTCATGTTGTAGAGGACTCGGACAGTAACAAACTTCGCTCCAGCGGACTGTTCCCTCCTGGTCAATTACCGCTCGTTGCATGGCGGCGGCGATTTCCTGGCCATCTGGTTTTTGCCTGGCAATGGTACCGTCGTTAAGTAGTTGCAGGAATTGCGTGGACTTGTCGAGTAAGAATTGCCCGCTAACGGCATAATGTATGGCCAGATGCTCCACTTGCATTAATGGTGAGGGAATTGTTCCAGGAAAAATGATTTATCCCGCTGAGTATATCGTAGCTGGCGGTTACCTGGGGATTCGCTCAGATTGTTTTCGCTGTGATCTGTTTTACCGTGCCGGGAAGCAGTAGGATAGAATTTGCCAATGGATTGCCTGCGAGTTTGATATTTTCCTGTTGAGTACCCCGAGATGTTTAAACCATCTGTTCCTGGTTATTGCCGATTATGGATTGCCGCTTTTGTAATTTGGTTTAGCGGGATTGTTTCGCCCGTGCCTGGTCAGGCCGCTGTTGAGCTGGCTCCCAACGTTGTGGTCAACCCGGTGGGTGCGACCTACGACTCGCACCCCACGGTAGTTGTCCAGTCGGACGGAACGACCTGGGTTGCCTGGCACGCTTACCGGGAGAGTCGGGATCAAATTTTGCTGCGTCAGGTTGCTGCTGATGGGACGCTCGGTCCGATCCAGATGGTCAGTCAGCAAGGAGTCGCTCATAGTCCACCCTTGCTGGTGCAGTTGGAGCAGAATCAGCTGTGGGTCGTTTGGTCGGCGCATATCGCCGGTCGCTGGTCGATTCAAGCCCGCGAATTTGAGGCAGGTAAAGGGAAACCGGCGGTCACGCTTTCGTCTCCAGGTGAGGATGCGATTTACCCGGCAGCAGTTAAAGTGAATGAACAGGAACTAATGGTTGCCTGGAGTGGTCTCCAGGCGGGGCGTTTTCGAATTTACGGTCGTCTTCATAAGGAGGCCTCCTGGCAGGACAGGAAAGTGCTCTCGCCAGAAACTGATGATGCTTTTCGGCCTCATCTTTGCGAGGCGTCGTCCGGAAATGTCTGGTTATTCTGGGATCGATATCGGCGACCACGTTATGCGGTGATGAGTCGCCAACTGCTTCCCCAAAAAGGCCCTGTCAAAATGCTCTCGGCGGCCGATCGCCACGGGCTGAGTCCGACAGCGTTGAAAACCGACCACGGGCTTTACGTCGCCTGGGTCGACAAGCAGGACGTGATTGGCGGACCGGGCGTGGTCAGCCAGTGGCACACCCTGCGCGTTGCCCGCCAGACAGCCAGTGGCTGGCAATTGATCCGAGATAAAAGTGGCCAGGCGGCTGGTGCTGAGTTAACACAGGGCTTGATGGCCCAGATTGAACCGCAGCCAGTTGCTACGGGAGGTTACCTGGGTCGACGGACGGCACCGATGCTGGTCGAACAGGGAGAAACGGTCTGGTTGCTCTGGGAACGAAAAACAGATCATCGCGGGCGGACGCCGAATGTTGTAGGCGATCTACTTGGACGCCCGATTCGCAATGGTCAGTGGCAGCAACCGGTTGTTTTGCACCAGGGACGGCTCGACTATCACCTGGCAGAGGGTTCTGCCACGCAGCAGAATCCGTTGGTTGTACTGGCGTCTGAGTTGCCCCGTCAGCAGCGACGCGTTTATCACCGCGAATTGATTGACCTGGAGAAAGCAAAACCGCTCGTAAAGCAGCCATGGAAGGGCTGGAAACCGGTCACGCTGCCGGTTGAAAGCGAAATGACCAAGCGGAGGGAACTAACGGTCGGTAAAAAGCGTTACCGGTTGTACTGGGCAGATATGCACTGTCACAGTGGCCTGACTGCAGATGCGGAGGGTGAACATGATGAGTTGATGGTCTACGCGCGTGACCGCGGACGGCTAGACGTGGTGGTCTTTACCAACAATGATTTTATCTACGAGGTTCCTTTGACCCAGTACGAATACGTGCTCGGGAACTTCTTTGCCAGTTGTTTTTCAGATTCACCACGATTCATCAGCTTGCCCGGTTACGAGTGGACCTCGCGGGTGCCAGGTCTGAGTGGCGTACCCGATTCTAATGCAGGTAACTATACCTGGCCGTACCAGAATAAGTCGTACCCGAATCATCGCAGCGTGATTTATCCGCCGACCGGCGGTCCGGCAGTTCGTTACCATGAAGTTCATAACAGTATCGATACGCTCAACAAGGCTGTTTTGCGTGCTGGTGGGATCACCTTTACCCAGCATGACCGGTTTCGAACCTCGGGGCATGAAGTGGAAGTCGGGATGGAGCTGACATCTGGCTGGCGCAACTATATTGCTCGCGTTCCTGACCTCTTCCATGATCCCCTTAAGAGTGGCGCCCGCCTGGGATTTGTTGCTAATGGGGATACGCACCGTCGCGCACCTGGATTAAGTGGTGCATTGACTGGTATTTATGCCAGCGAATTGACCGTGGAGGCTATTTTCGAGGCGCTCCGTAATCGTCGTTGCTTTGCTACCAACGGTTCGCGCATCTTGGTTGATGCCCGCGCCAATGGCACGCTAATGGGCCAAGACCTGCTGCTCCAGGATAACGCGGTGCAGTTAACATTGCAGACCGTCGGAACTCGTCCGATCGTCTCGGCGGTCTTGATTCGAGATGGTGAGGAGATCAAGCGTTTTGCAGGGAATGGCAAGCGAGAAATGAACTTATCTTATCGAGATCAAAACCTTTCCAGTGGTACGCACTGGTATTACTGGCGGATTAGCCAGCAGCAGGATGCCCCGGTACTGCCTGGCAATATGATGGCAGCTTACGGGCACCTGGCCTGGTCGACGCCCAATTGGGTGATCGTTCCTGCGAAGAGACCTTAACACAAGGGGGCTTCACGATGTTTCGATTCCAGATTGTTTTGTTAGTAGCCTGCTCTCTCCTGGTCCAAGCATCTGCAGTCGGGCAGGCACCACAGCCTGTGCGAACCTGGAAGGATGCTACGGGACAATTCAGTATCGAAGCGACCTTCGTTCGCCTCCAGGGTGCTCAGGTTGTACTGCGACGTGTGAACAAGCAAGAGATCCTTGTTCCACTAGCTAAGTTGAGCCTGCCCGACCAGCAATACGTGCGAAAGCTGTTACCGCCGGTTACCCCGCAAAACGATGGCAGGCTGGACAATAACCTGAAATGTGTTGACCTCTCTGACCTGAAGGGCCAGTTGCCCCTGGATGTGATCAGCAGTAAGAAAATCCTGGTGCGGTCGGAATCCTGGGAGTACAGCACTTGGACGGTGGCAGCGCGAAAAGACGACACGGTCGGTTATCCCACGGTGGTGCATAACGTTCGTGGTAAGAATCCCGATGGTAAGTACTACCTCTACTATGCGCACCACGATCCGACATCTGGGATTGCCTGCGCGGTGGCTGATTCAATTGAGGGTCCCTACCACAAGCTCAAAAAGCTTGACCCAGACCGGGAACATAGCCTGGTCCTCGTGAATCCCCATTTTCCAGGGAAGATCGGGGAC
>CAZXJC010000535.1:0-7603 GCA_964640885.1 uncultured Pirellulaceae bacterium
CCCAATGGCTATGTCATGTACGGACCGGGGCCGGCGATTAATTTTCGTCCTGAGGATCCTAATATTCACATTCGCGACGGGTTCCTGGAAATTACCGCAGCGCCTCAGTATCCCAAGCTTGGCATGGACAGCTATGCTGGCTGGTTCGCCTACCTAATGAAGAACAACATCATGTTCGTGAAGGAATTTCCAACTTACAAGGATCGCGTTTACAACGAGGTGGCCGGCCTGACCATGTCAATCTGGTATCCTGATCGGCCGATGTGTGAGTTGGAACCGATTGGCCCGCAAGAAAATTTACAGCCAAACGAATCAGCTTCCTTCACCGAGACCTGGCGGTTACTGCCCTACCCGTTTCCAACTGCCGGCAAACCGGTTGATTTGCCAAAACTCACCGAGTTAGTCCGTAAGAATAGCAACTGAGTTCTCCAACCCAACCTTCCGAAAGAAACAGCTATGGCCGCGCTTAATGCACCCTTGAACCGCAAACTAAGAATGGGCCTGATTGGTGGTGGCGGCAAAGGTTTCATTGGTCGCGTACACGCCACGGCTGCCACGCTCGACCGCCGCGCTGAAATCGTAGCTGGTGCCCTCTCCTCTGATCCTGAAAAAGCTCGCCTCTACGGCCCGGAATTTGGCCTGGCTGAAGACCGCACCTACGAATCTTACCAGCAGTTACTGGCGCAAGAAGCTGCCCGCGACGCTGATGACCGTATCGATTTCGTGAGTATCGCCACACCCAATGACACTCATTTCCCAATTGCCAAGGCAGCACTCGAGGCAGGCTTCCACGTGATTTGTGATAAACCACTCACCACGCGACTGGCCGATGCCGAACAACTGGCTAAACTTGTCCAGCAGACAGGTGCAGTCTTTACGCTGACTCACAACTACACCGGATACCCCCTTATCCGCCAGGCACGCGAGATGATTCGCCAGGGAGAACTGGGCACAATTCAAGCAGTCCGTGCTCATTACCTGCAGGGCTGGCTGTGGGGGTTACCACCAGACACCACGCCTCAGCGCGGAGCCTGGAAGGCCGATCCCCAGCGGGCAGGTCCGTCCGGCGCCCTGGCCGACATCGGCACCCATGCCTATCAACTTATTCGCTATACCACCGGGCTCATGCCCGCGGAAGTTTCTGCCCAACTGCAAAGCCTCCGTAGTGACCGAACACTCGACGATTACGGTCATGTCCTGGTACGGTTTGCCGGTGAAGTACTGGGGCTGGTACCCGTTAGCCAAATCACGCATGGACAACTCAATGATCTCACGCTGCAAATCGACGGCACCCTTGGCTCCCTCAGCTGGCGACAAGAGACACCTAACGAACTGGTGCTGCGAAGATTCGGCCAGCCACTACAAGTCTACGAACGCAACCCGATGGCCGATTTCACACCAGACACAGCACGGGCAGCCAGCCGCCTCCCTGCCGGTCACCCCGAGGCATTTTTCGAAGCTTTTGCCAATGTTTACCGCAGCAGCTTCGACCAAATGATCACCCACGCTAATGGTCAAAGCGTGGCAGAACGCGACACCATTTTCCCCAACGTCTACGATGGCGTTGAAGGAGTCCAATTTATTGAACAGTGTGTTGCCAGTAGCGCCGAAAACGGTTGCTGGAAACCACTCGCCGCCTCTTAAACTATCCGCAGGAGAAACGAAACCATGACCGCTCCAATCACACTCGAAGTATTCTCCGATTACATCTGACCCTGGTGCTATGTTGGTGCCGTGCGCGCCGATCGGTTATTCGAACAATTCGACATCCAACTCAAACTCACTCACTTTCCACTGCATCCCAAACCACCTGACGAAGGACTCACACTGGAACAACTCTTTGCAGGTCGCAATGTAGATATCCAGGCCTCCCAGGAACGCTTGCGAAATGTTATGCAACGGGAAGGTCTCCCCTACGGGGAACGATCGATGACTTATAACAGTCGCTTGGCTCAGGAACTGGGGACCTGGGCGGAAGAAACAAAACCTAACTCATCGGTCCATCAACACCTCTACCAAGCCTACTTCGTCAAGGGACTCAACCTGGCCGATATCGAAGTCCTCGTCGAGGCGGCAGTGCAAGCCGGCTTGCCAGCTAGCGAAGCACGGGAAGTTCTCACTTCTCGTCGCTACCAGGAACATGTCGACCGTGACTGGCAACGCTGCCGAGAACTGGAGGTCAGCAGTGTGCCAACCTATCTGGTCAACGACCAGCGTATCGCCGGAGCTCATCCCGACACAGTCTTGCAGCAGTTGGTCACCGCCGCCGGTGCCAGCCCACGGGAGACAGCCTGATCTGCCGGTAAAGAGCAGGACTTCTAACATCGAGTTGAATACAAAGCGACATCATGTTGATGTCACTTTAGTTCTGCCAGCTTTCCTGGTAGATCCCGCCTGGGCGGATAACTCGTGATATTACGCTATTTTCCCGCTTCCATCCCGCTTTTGCACGCGGCGTGCATTATTACACCTTCGTAGGACGGCTGGCACGGCGTAGTGTCAAACCCGTCTCACAAGCAGCCCCCACCCTGAAGTCGCCCGCGGGAACGTTAGCAGTTTCCACGGGCGTCTTTTTTTCTTGCCCAGGTCATCCCTACTGGCAGGCTACCGCGTCAAGCATTTAATTCGATCGCCTCATCCCAGTGATCATAGAGTTGCTGCAACTGCTCCTGACGCTGCTGCAATTCTTCTTTCAAAACTTTCACTCGCGAGCCATCTCGCAAAACATCAGGAAGGGCCAGTTCCTGATGCAGCGCTTCAATACGCTGCTCACATTCCTGGATCTCAGCTTCCAAGTCGGCGGTTTTACGGTACGGAAACTTGCGTTTCTTGCGCGGTTCGGTTGATGAAGATTTCTTCCGGTTGCCTGGCGTTCCGTGAGACGCTGCAGCCTGGGCGGGTTCAGAAGTTGTGGTCGGACACCCGTATCCCTGGCTGACCAGTTGCAGGTATGTTTCGTAGTTCCCGGCTACTGCCTGGTAGCGAGTCCCTTGGACCACCAGCATGTGATCGACAACTCGATTCAAGAAGTACCGGTCATGACTAACCAGTAACACGGTGCCAGCGAACTCCCGAAGACAATCCTCTAGCGCTTCCCTGGCCCACAGATCGAGATGATTGGTAGGTTCATCGAAGACAAGTAAATTGGCATCCGTGGCCGCCAGCCGGGCCAAGGCCACTCGGTTTCGCTCGCCTCCACTCAACTCGCTCACGCGTTGAAAAACCATGTCCCCTTGGATGCCAAAGCGAGCCAGCAAGTCCCTGCGCTGCTGTTCGACAAATTCTTTGTGCTCGGGTCGAACGGCATCGACTACCAGTTCATCTGGTTGCAGGCATTCCAGCTTTTGATCGAAATACCCGACCTGCACCCCGGTCCCCGTAACGATGCCACCCTGATCTGCTTCGCATTCACCGAGCAGGCAACGAAGGAAAGTTGTTTTCCCACAACCGTTAGGTCCCAGCACGCCCCATTTTTCGCCTCGTAACACATCGAAGGTCAGGTCCTCGAAAAGCGGTTGATCGTAAGCCTTGGAGAGATGCTCAATTCGCAAAGCAATATCACCACTGCGAGCAGCTGCCGGGAAAAACATCGTGGGAGTCTGAATCTCACGCGGTAGCGCAACTGGTTCGATTCGCTCGAGTTTTTTCCGCCGGTCCTCGGCCTGCGCATGTTTCTGACCATGATGATGGCGCCGTACAAAATCCTCGAGTTTAGCGATCTCAGCCTGCTGCCGGTCGTAGGTCCGCTGTTGCACAAGGAGCCGTTCTTTTTTTTGTTGTTGGTAGGCTGAGTAGTTACCCGAGTACGTTTCCACGGTCCCGTGACACAGTTCCAGCGTCCGTTCTCCGACACGGTCGAGCAAGTAGCGGTCGTGGCTGACGATAATAAACGCCTGTCGCGACTGTTGCAGATAATTTTCCAGCCACTGGGTCGCTTCCAGGTCCAGGTGATTGGACGGTTCATCCAGCAGCATCAAATCAGGTTCCGTGAGCAATAACTGAGCCAACATCAAGCGGTTCCGCTGACCACCACTTAACTGCTCCACTGGTTGCTGGTGTGTTGAGCGATCAAAACCGAGACCGTCAAGAACTCGCTGAATCTTGTAATCCAGCCGATAACCGTCTCGTTGCTGGATTTGCTGTTGCAGGGAATCATATCGTTCACTGAGTTGTTTCCTTGTCGAATCATCCTCACAGAGACTCAACTGTGCCGCGGTGGTTTCAGCTTCCTCGGTCAGTCGCTTCAAATCTCCCAGCGTCTCTTCAGCAATCTCCCAAACCGTCTGACCGCTTTCGAATTGAGGATGCTGCTGCAGGTAGCCAATTTGAACCTGCGGATGATAATTCACGCCTCCTGAATCGGCTTCAATTTCGCCGGTCAAGATTTTCAGCAAGGTCGTCTTTCCTGAACCGTTGGGACCCAGCAACACGCAGCGATCCCCTGCCTGAACGTCAAACGTGACTCCATCAAGGACCGGATCAGGACCAAAATACTTAACCACGTCTTGGACAGAAAGTACGATCATGACAAGTCGCTAAGAGTAAACCAACAGCACCGACCGGCTTCCAGACACCAGGCCTCGACCGGGTCCACCCCGGTCGCACGATTGTAGCAGTTGCCCAAAGCGGCAACAGATCAAATCGTCTCCTGGGCAGGCAAAGATGCTACAATGGACAACTTGCCAACCAGTAATCGTCTCCCCTATGATGACCAGATCGAGACTTACATACGGCGCACCAAGGTTCTTCCCAGCGGTTGCTCCAGCCCTTCAATTCGAACTTTTCTTGCCAGCAGATGTTGAATCTACAGTCCAACAGCAGTAGCCGATGGTTAAGCCAGGTCGATCAGCACCTGGATGAAATCCTCATCGACCATGCCCACTGCGAGAAAAAAGCCGCTGCAACCGCACTAAATTTACTGTTTGCCTATGTCGAAAATGAAGCCCTCTGTCGCCAAATGACTGAGATCGTTAATGAAGAACTGGATCACTTTCACCAGGTCTGCGATTTACTTAAGGATCGAGGCGTTCCTCTGCGACGTTTAAAGCCGTCCTCCTACGCGGGTCGCCTGAAAGACCTGATCCGCAAGGACGAACCGCAGCGAGCCGTCGATCGACTCTTAATCGCCTCGCTGATCGAAGCCCGTTCCTGTGAACGCTTTGACCTTTTGCGGCGACACGTTTCCGATCCGCAACTGGCCCAGTTCTACGACAGCCTGTTTGAATCCGAAGCCCGCCATCACCGCACCTATGTACGACTTGCGGAAGACTACCAGTCCACGGAGGTCGTCCGACAACGACTAAAGGAACTGGCTGAAGAAGAAGCCAGGATCATTGAAGAGGGCGACTCACTGCCTCGCATGCACAGCTAAACAGGAACTCCTTCCGATGACAACTCCCGCCGAACTAATCGCCTGGCAAGACGCTCTCTGTGAAACTGGTCGCATGTTCCATCAACGTGGCTGGTCCCTGGGCACTAGCAGTAATTACAGCGTGGTTCTTCAGCGAGAACCTCTGCAATTGCTGGTAACTGCCAGCGGCAAACACAAGGGCCGCTTGACCCGCAACGACTTCGTCCAGGTTGGTGAAGACGGAAAACCCCTTCACGAAGATCAACCGAAGTCATCCGCTGAAACGATGCTCCACGTCGCCATCGCACAAGAAACCGCCGCTGGAGCAATTTTACATACCCATTCGATCTGGGGGACGGTCCTTTCTGAACAGTTCTTTAGCGAGGGTGCCATCAAGATTAGCGACTTTGAAATGCTCAAGGGGCTCGACAACGTGACGACCCATGAGCACGTCGAACATCTCTCCATTTTCGACAACACCCAGGACATTGGACAACTGGCCATCGATCTACGCGATCGATTCCAACAACAACCGGAGCAATTGGCCCACGGTTTCTTGATTCGCCAGCATGGTCTCTACACCTGGGGAAAAACCCTGGAGGACGCGCAAAGACAGATCGAGGTGTTCGAGTTTCTCCTGGAATGCATCGGACGTCGTGACCACGCGTGAAGAACCCCGGCAGGGAGTAGAACGGGCCACGCAAAGTTGCTATGCTGAATTAAACAGTTTTTGATCAGCCCATTGGTACTGGAGACGTTGTCATGGCCCGCATTCGGATTGAAGCCGAGAATCGAGAAATAACCGACGTTCAAGAAATGCAAGTGTTCCTTGGGGAACATGGAATTTCATTCGAGCAATGGGAAGTAGCAGGACGCATCAGTGAAGATGCTTCCAACGAAGAAATTCTTGCTGCTTACGATCCGGAAATCCAGCGACTCAAAGAAAGTGGCGGATTCGTGACGGCCGATGTCATCAGCGTAACCGCAGAAACTCCCGGCCTCGATGAAATGCTGGCAAAATTTGCTGCCGAACATACCCACAGCGAAGATGAAGTTCGCTTTACCATTAGTGGCAGTGGCCTTTTTCATATCCACCCGGAGAGTGGGCCAACGTTTGCCATCCAAGTCGAAAGTGGCGACCTGATCAGTGTCCCTCGAGACACCCGACACTGGTTCGACCTCTGTAGCAGTCGGGCCATTCGATGCATCCGACTGTTTGAAGATGTCTCTGGCTTGACACCACACTACGTGGATCAACCAACCCACGAACAATTTTCTCCACTCTGCATGGGACCTGAATACCTGCCCCCGTCCGAAGATTCAGATTCCGTGGTGCAGGTGTGATCCAATTTGACGGTCGCGGAATCCTGCTGGATATTGAAGGAACCACCTCTTCAATCCAGTTTGTCTATGACGTGATGTTTCCCTTTGCGCGCCGAGAATTAGCACGCTATCTGGAACAACAATGGGAAGAAACTCATTTACTCGAGGCCTGCAATTCACTCGCCACAGATGCCGGTTTCACCTCCTTCGAACAATGGCAACAGGAACTGGTCCCCGCCGATGAAGCAGCATCACCCGCTGCCTTGCAACAGGCCCTGGTGACTCATGTTTGCCAATTGATGGATCAAGACATCAAATCTACTGGCCTGAAAGCTCTGCAAGGACTGATCTGGAAGAGCGGCTTCCAGAGTGGTGAAATGAAAGCCCATGTCTACCCCGACGTTCCACCCGCACTGCAGCAATGGAAACAGGCTGGCCTCGACCTGAGAATTTACTCCTCGGGAAGCATCGCCGCTCAAAAACTGTTCTTCGGACATTCCGTCGCCGGCAATTTACTGGAAATGTTCAGCGGTCACTACGACACCACAACTGGCGCCAAAAAAGAAGCGAATAGCTACCAGTTGATCGCCACCGATTTCAACCTTCCCACCAGTCAAATTTTATTTCTGAGTGATGTGATCGCTGAATTAGATGCTGCTGCCGAGGCAGGACTGCAAACAGGACTCTGCCAAAGACCCGGTAACCCACCCCTAGAAGAGGCTGGCCAACACCCTCAAATCACCTCTTTTGACCAGGTCCAACTGACCCCCTGAGACATCCGACAGCAGCAGACGGCCTGCCGACAGACTGCTCCTTCAGTGCTAGCATTGGGCAAGCCCTTGACTCAGCCAACCTCCTTTCTATGATTCCACTTCAGAACGTGCCTCCTGAATTAATGCGCGTTCAACAGAGAATCGCTACTAAGACGAT
>CAZXJC010000536.1:0-2971 GCA_964640885.1 uncultured Pirellulaceae bacterium
CGCCGTCAACCTGACCGTAGGGTTAAGCTACATCTCAAAGGGATTCCGGGGCCGATTCCGAAAGGCATTAGAATTGGATGTGGGGACTACCCCAAGACTAGGAAGAGCTAGAAACGGGATGCTGGATAGCCGTTATATACCTCAGTTGTCCGGCGCCTGAATTGCCGATGCGATGGACCAATTCCGGACGGTAATAGGCTACTGCGACTAGGGACTTCTGGGCGTCTAGCACGAGTGGGTTTGTCAGTCTATACAGATAGGTGTGGTAATCCGTTTAAACGCGTTCTCAATCTCTCCATAACTCGGGTTAGGCTTTCCCAGATCACTACTAAACCGCAGGCATTTGGTATCTGTCAGAGACTAGGTCTGGTGAGCATGACTTCAGATGGTCATTGCAGTGCCACAGGAAGGACACTTTCCTTGCTTCCCCTGATGACGGGCTGGCACCGTGAGAGTCTTCCCGCAGTTAGGGGCGGGGCATACGACGGCAATAGTGGTTTCACGGTCTTCCTTGCCGAATGTCTGTTTGAGTACTTCGATTCTTCGATCTAACAGATCGATAATTTCATCTGGATTAGTTTGCGTATTAAGAATTCCGTAGTGGTCCCGATTACAATTGAAGCAAGTACTTTCAGGATCGGTACATTTCTTATTACAAAAGGTACAGAGCCAACTTTTTCCTTTTGGAATGCGAGATTTTTTCTCCCAGGTGTTAAATACCTCCAATCGTAGGCTTTCCAGTTTTGCGATGTCAGAAGAAGAATAAGACCTTTTATGTACTTTAAGTAGACGAAGCGCATTTAGGCGTGTTGCCATTTCATCGGATCTGAGCATAAACGTGACGCGTTGCAGATCCAGCAATTGTCTATCCGAAATTATTTGGTAAGCATAGTCCTTAATCATGTCCCTGTAACCGCCATAAAACACTGGATAAAGAGCTTCCTTTGCCTGGTCATCATCGAGGCTGTAAAAGTACTGTTTGCTCCGTTCGATTTCTTTGCCTGTTAGGCGGCCACCTATTTTTTCAACGAACTTGAGTACACTTGGAGCAACCTCATGAACCTGATCAGTGCAGAGGAATTGGAGAGTGGCATCGTCAAACTGTAACATATTGTTTTTTGCCAAGAACTCGGTTCCATTTTGGGCCGAATTTATCAATTGCTGTCTGCGAACCAGGATCTGTAACTGATCACCGGAAAGTACTATTTCGGATTCTGGCGAGATGTCACTTTCCGGCCCGACACGTTCTATATGTACGGCTGTCCCGCTGGCCGTCACCATAAACATGGAGGTATTTTTCCCAGAAATCTGATCATGATCCACTCGAAGTCCGACAATTCCATTGGCTCGACGAATAGCAGCTTCCTTTTCCAATAATGCAATGGATTCCTCATCAATCGCGGCCAGTTGTTTTTGGTAAGAAAGTGACCGACCGCCAAAAACATCTCTAAATGATGCAGCAATATCACTAAAAATATTCGTTCCCGCTACAATCTGAGCAGAAATAACACCGAGGTATGCTTTTATCTCATAGCCCTCAAGCGTGCCGGTAGTCGTGACAATCATATCGCGATGGATGGCCATTGTTTCTTTCCCTCGGGTCTCGATTTTGGCTATCGGTTAATACTCTAGATGTCAGACTTCTCCCGGTCGTCATCGCGTTCTGCGGTACTCTGGACACCTAGCGATTCTTCTGAGACAGATCGATGGTCACAGCTTCCAGAGCAGCATCCCAGTCATCGTCCGAGTGGCTATCATCTTCCAGTAAAGACGCTTCGTCTTCTCGGAAATACAACTCACTTTCAAAACGCGACACCGTCATTCCATCGAATACCGAAGGCGTAATGCTTACCGGATCAACCTGATCAGGCTGACTGTATTCCATGGCATCTGGTGCGTCCTCTGAGTCTTCAGTAAACGCTGAGGGGACAATATTCGAGGCGTTGCCAGCAGAGCTACCAGATGTGCTTCCAGGCCACCTGCCAGCTACCGGACGATCCGTAGGCAGTCCAAACCAGAAGCTCTTCTCACTCACGTATCCTTCACCGTCAAAATCAAAGAACCACTGACCGGATCGATAGACCGCTGCGTTATCAAGGCCGTCTTCGTTCCAGTCTCCCGTTACCGGTACATCACCCGGTAATCCAAACCAGTAACTCTTCTCCCCGATACCTCCATCACCCGCCAGATCGATGAACCACTGACCATTACGATAGACTGCAGCGTCATCTAATCCGTTACCATCAAAGTCTGCCGTGACGGGAACGTCCCCAGGCAGTCCGAACCAGACCCTCTTTTCACTGATGACTCCGTCACCCGCCAGGTCCATGAACCAGAGTCCATTGCGATAGACCGCTACTTCATCAACCCCGTTACCATCGAAGTCACCCGCAGCGGGTACATCACCAGGCAGTCCGAACCAGAAAGCCGACTCGGCAAAGATACCGTCATTATTGTCATCAAATAACCACTGCCCGGCACGGTAAATGGCCAGATCATCAATCCCGTCTCCGTCCCAGTCACCAACAACCGGTATATCAGTTGAAATGCCGTAGAACATGATCGACTCACCGACCCCACCTTCGTCATCGAGGTCCATGAACCACTGGCCGTCACGGTAAAGACCCGCAAAATCCTGTTGATCCGTGGCCGGTGCATCACCAGAGAGCGTAAGCGAATCGTCTACCAGAACCGTTGCAGCGCCCTGAGTGAACCGTTTCTGGCTTCCGCTACTACCGACTTCTGTCCAGCCGGTACCGAGTTCCACACTGTCACCGACATCACCAGTGACTGTCAGCGTGTTGGACGTATCACTGAGGTTTAGGACCTCGAGATAGTTCAGTATCAGCGTGTTGTTACCGCTTCCCGTAAGATCGATCGCTTCGATTCCGGTTACATCGGAGTCTGCAATCGATGTTAGATCCAGGGTTCGTCCTCTACCGTAAACTTCCAGTGTGTCAGTGCCGTTACC
>CAZXJC010000537.1:0-7823 GCA_964640885.1 uncultured Pirellulaceae bacterium
GGCGGCCTGTTCCACGTCGCATTCTGGCCAGCTATGGGCCAGGCTCCAGCGCTGATCATGATGTTGTGTACTCTTCTGGCTTATAAAGTTGTCCTGTGCTACCTCGGGAATGCCTTCGATTTCCAAGTGGACCGGGTTAAGGTCGTCGACTGGTTCAGCAAAGCGAATTATTTGCTCGCCGGTCACAGGATGACGATCGATCAGCGGTGACTGAAAGGAACCACCATAATGAGCGAGTTTCTCAGTTGAGTAAGTTACCTGGGCGGACTTGAGTTTTTCCAGCCAGTCGTCGTCACTTGCATTTGCCAGCAGTTCGATCGTGTTGCAGAATTCGGTTTCGCCACCATGTTCTGCCGGCGGCGCTTGGATACAGTGAAAGAAGATGATGTGTGGCACCCGGCCCACGAAGGCACCATCCCAATGAAATGGAACGGCGCCGTTTGTATAAATGTAGTTCTGAGCGTCATCGGAAACGCGTAATTCGTTGATGGCTCCGAACTCCCATTCGAGGATCGTTCCCAGGCTGCGACAAAAATCGAGCATGACTTCATCGTTAGGGATCGAGAATCCTCGCAGTACAATCACCCGATCTGTTGCCAGGGATTGCTGCAAATCTTCCGGAGAGAGCGTGCTGAGACACTGCTCGGCGGCTGAACTAGTGATTTCGACTCCAAAGGGTTCCAGCGGCTGGCGATTCATGATGCTGCTCGTATCGGAGAGGCGATTGGTTGTTGACTTCTCTATTAGAGTACCGTTTAAGCTGGAAAGCGGAACCAGATTTTCTTTGAAAAGATTGTCTCACTCAACCCTGATTTGATCCCGATTAAGCGTCTCGCCGTTCCAGGTTTCTCATTTGGAACTGGTCCCCAAGACTCTCCCCCGCCTGCCGGAAGATATCGCGGAGATGATCGTCCATGGCAAAGTAGAAGATCTGCCACCCCTGCTCAACTAGTGCCAGGCATTGCTGGACCAGGCCCTCTCGCCGCTTCCAGTCCGAATGCTGGAAGGCATCGTCCAGGAGCAGGAAGCCAGTTCGCTCACCGAGTGCTCGAGAGGCAAACCCAATCCGCAAGGAGAGGAAGACTTGTTCCCGAGCACCTGTACTGAGCATTGAAACAGGAAACTGGTTGCCACTGGCATCTTCCACTTCCAGTTGCTCTTCGTCGGTGAGGTGGAAATTACGATAGCGAGCACTGAAATGTTCTAATGCTTTTGCAATCGAACTGCTTTCCAGCCCTTGGCGAATGCGATCGTTCTCCTGGTCACGCTGCTCGTCAACAACGCGGTACACGAGGATCTTGCCGATGATCTCGGCGGTTAGTCGGCGGTACTCTTCTGCTACTTCCTCTCGCTTGGTCCGTAGACCCTCAAGCAGTTCCTCCCAGCCGCTGGCGTTCTCAAGGTCGCTGGCGGACATAATGCGTGTCTTGAGTTCTTGCAGTTCCTCCTGGTCAGCCTCGATCTGCTCTTCAATATCTCGAAGTTCTTGTTGGAGTTGGTTGAATTGTGTTGCGTCCCAGGAATGCTCGGGATCTTCCGGTTGGTATTGATCGGTCGGTACTCCCAGAGCTGTGAGTGACTGGTTGAGTTGTCCGATTTCCCGTTTTTTCTCGTTCCTCTGTTCGTTCAAGGAGTCGATCGAACTGTCCCACTTTGCTGCCTCCACTTCCTCTCCGCTCAAGCGGGCCAGGGAAGTTGATATCTCGTTGCTTGTATCCCTGAGCTCTTTTTCTGTTTTCTCTTGCTCTTTCAAGCTGACATTGGCAGCAGCCGAAAGTTGGTTGAATTTTTCGCGCTGTGCTTCCAGGCTCGCCAGGTCGGCGAGCGGTTCGTTAAAACGGCGCTGGTATTCTTCAGCCAAGCGCTCCAATTCGGCGCTGGCGCCCAGGTCGACGGCGACCTCCTGCCGTGACAGCCAGAGATGGCCAGCCACCAGCAGGATGGCTACGACACCGGTCAAGACTGAGACGACGGACCAACTGGCCATTGCTGCGATGCTGGCTATGGCTATTAAGGCGATCGCTGCCGGCAGCAGCCATTGCGAAGGGCCAGTCTGTTGGTTTTGCGGGCCGATGGGCGTGATGTTCTTGTAAGTCGTACTTGCTTGCAGCAAGTACTGATGACTGTCGATCTGAGCTTGCAACCTGTCGAGTTGAGCGGGATCTGTTTCTGCTTCAAACGTTTTTTTCCTGGTACGAAACTGGTCTATTTTCTCACGCAGGATTCCGATCTCTTGTTCACCGGGGAGCGTTTCGAGGGCAGCATCCTGGTCACTGATCGAGGCGGCCAGCAGAAATGCCTTGTGGCGTTTGGCATGGTTCAGTGTTGAAATTTCGTTTTGGATTCGTTTTTGGTTAGCTTCCAGTACCACCAGGCGGCCTGGTGAGGATTTTTTGTCGCATTCCTCTAGCAGTTCATCGAGTTCCTGCAATTCTTCCAGCCAGGCGTTGTAGTCCCTGATTTCGCCGGTCTGGTTTCCATGAATCTCGCCTTCATCGATGGTTGCCTTCTGCAACGTTTTGGAAATTCGCTTTTCCACGCCGTCAAGTAACTTCTCTCCGGAGAGAAATTTTCTCAATACGTCCATTCCGACGCCGTCCTCAGCGTCATTAGTTTCTGCCAACCAGGTGGCTCCTTCTTTCACCACCAGCAGATGGGCCAAGTCGTCAGGAAGCGGTTTCTCTGGATCTTGCCAGCGTGATTCGAGTTTTTCTTTGCTGGCCGGTTTGAATGTGACTGGTTTCCCTCCCAGCCCTGAGACGGTGATTTGAGCTCGCGGGTCCCACGATCGCAGCGGCCATTCACGCACACCACGACCGCTGGTTTTAAAGAGAGACTTGATCAGGCATTCTACGAGATAGCTTTTTCCCGATTCATTCTGACCGTAGATGAGATTCAGGTTGCCACAATCAAGCTCAAAGTCCTCCGCCAGCGGGCCGTCACGGTTAACCTGGATATGATCAATATGAATGTTCATGCACCACCGTCGCCATAGATTACCCGCAGTGCCTGGTTCATGATCTCCTCGCGGTCTGGCTGGTCGTCATCCAAGCCCTCTGGCCAGTCGAGTCCGTCGATTTCCTGTTCCACGCGGTTGGCAATGGAAACGAGTTCCTCGTTAGTGCTCGCTGACAGTTCGTCAACGTTCGGTGGTGTGTCCTTGTAATGGGTGAAACTTCCAAACGATTCCTGGAGAAGATCGGAGATCGCTTGCTTGTCACGGCAGAAACCGCGAGCCGTGACACGCAATTGAACCCGACTTAGTTCCGATTCATCGAGGTCCCAGGACTCGATGCGATGCTGGATCTCTGTTTCCAGACGGGTAAGTTCATCCTCTCGCGGAACGATCATGAACGATTCCTGAAAGAAGAGAATATCCGTCTGGATACGATGTGGGGAAAGCTCGGCGGTCTCAGTGTCATAGGTGAGGAAATGGCGCGGGCCAACTTCACTGATGTGCAGGCCACAGGGTGAACCAGGATAGTGAACGTTGTCTGTCGAAGAGTGAATGTGAATGTGACCTAGTAGCACGGTGCGTGGTTGAAAACGATCAATATCCGATCGGAACAGTGGCATGTAGGTCCCTGGTTCTTCCGCATCGGACTGGCGGATGCCACGGCAATAGTCCCCGTGGCCGACTAGTACCCATTTACCGGACTCCAGGCTCGTTGCTTCGGTGGCGATTGCTGCTCCCATGCTAGTCCCCCGCTGATACGGGAGAAACAGGAACGTACTCTCGCCGAGTTCAACGCATGTCGGTTTACTGTAAGCCTGGATTTTGCGGGTGGCGAATCGTTTCTGTTCAAGACTCGGATCGTGATTGCCAGGAATGACGTGCACCGTGACGTCGGGATATTCCTTGCAGAGAGTCTCGAACTCGCTGTAGTTCTGGATGTCCTTGTTGAAGAGATCACCGGCAATGATCAGTTGGTCAATTTCCAGTTCAGCCAGGGAAGCGAAGATATTAGCCAAGGCGTTAAAACGCGCTGGTTGATCCTCCCGCGTGGTCAAGTGAACATCCGCTGTTACCGCGATCTTCAAGGTATTGGTTTCCTCTGGTCGTTGCCTGGTTGGCAGTAGAGCCGCCTACTTTGATATGGCGGTGATTCTAGCACGCTCATGAGGAATGGATCAAGCAACGCGAGAGGCTGGCAGCAGGTGCAAGCGATCTGGCCGTGGGCTACAATCGTGGGCTGCAGAGTTTAGTTGATTCCTTAGCTTTGAACGGAGCCTTGATGAGCCAGAAAAAGCCATCCCTGACTATTTGCCTCCTTCTTTTTAGCGTCCTGCTGCTGCCGTTTTCAGCTGATGGAGCAGAGCCGCGGCCCTGGAGGATCGACGATCTTTATGAAGCGGAAAGTTTCGCTCCGGTGGCGGTTTCGCCAGCGAAAAAATCGGCCGTCTCGGTCCGCAACTGGATTGATCTTCAGACCCGGATGCCCCGACACTCACTTTGGTTTTCCTGGGGTGACCCGCTGCAAGCAAACGCCCTGGAAGAGGGTCAGCCGGACGGGCGAGCACCGCTGATTTCTCCTGACGGAAAATGGATTGCCTTTCTTTCCACGCGGCCCCGTCCCCGGGGCTGGAAACAGACTCCCGCGGCCCCGGTTTACTCGGAAGCGACCGTTGATATCTGGTTGATTCCACTGCGACCGGCTGCCTACCAGGCTGGCAAGAAAGCGGTCGCGATTCCACTTGCAGGACCGCAAAAACCATATGGCCGGGTCTACCCCGATCAGAATTATGGTCGCCTGGCTTTTTCGCCGGATGGCCGTCGGCTGCTGTTCATTGCCGATGATGGCAATGATCCACGCAGTGCGGCAGAGATCGAATCGGATGTCACGGTCACTCGCCAGGACCAGGGAGAAGGCTATGTCGGTTTTGGCCCGGCAGATGTCTGGGTTGCGGAGTTAGCCGAGAATCCTACTGATCGAGCAGCAGAGCGGATTCTGCGGCTGACCGATGACCCTTACTGGTACGGACAGCCACAGTGGTCGCCCGACGGTAAGCGGGTTGCGGTGCATGCGAATCGGACGGCCGAGCAGGAGTCGATTCGTTATAGCTTTAACCAGAACTACGACATCTGGGAGATCACCGTGGCGACGCGGGCCTTGCGGCAGCTGACTCAGGGTGCTGGGCCGGAGTTCTTCCCCCGGTATTCCCCCGATGGTTCTCGAGTGGTTTTTCTCACGTCGCCTCGTCATCGCGGTCCCCATTTTGATATTTACAACTTTGGTCTCGTGACTACTGGGGAAAAGCCGCGGACCAGCGTGGCCTTTGACTTTCGGGCGTCCGACGCCGATTACCGGTTGGCTGGTGTTCCAAATGGCCGACCGCATGCCGACTGCTGGGAAGACGACCAGCAGCTGATCTACGACGGTTATTCCGGTCTTAGCTCCAGGCGTTATCTCTTGAACGTAGAGACAGGCCAAGTGACAGAGGCTGGTGTTGCGGAGACCCGTTTCAACCAGCGTCGTCTACTGGAGAGTCGCTTTCGTCCCCGTTCTCGGCCTGCACCGGAAAAACTCAACGCCACGAGTGAGCGCGTGGCTTGGGACAACGGTGAGGGGATGGTTATTGACGGGTCTCTCATTCGGCCACATCCAGAGGTTGCCAAGCCTCCTTATCGGCTGATCGTGCTGCCGCATGGTGGTCCGCACTGGCGGGCTTCGCTGGGGGTAGGTTTTAACGAGCAGGTTTTTGCGTCGCGGGGCTATGCGGTTTTCAAGCCGAATTTCCGGGGTAGCCTTGGTTATGGGCTGGCCTTCCTCGACGCCAACCGGGGAGACCTGGGTGGTGGTGATATGCGGGACATTCTCAGCGGGGTCGATCATCTGCTGAGCAAGGGTATAGCGACTGAGGACCAGCTTTATGTCTACGGCGTCAGTTACGGGGGCTACATGACGAGTTGGCTGGTTGGCCAGACCAGCCGTTTTCGGGCAGCGGTTGCCGAGAACGCGGTTACTGATCTGACCATGATGTGGACGCTCAGCGACTTGCAGAGCTGGACCGAGTGGTCTTTCGGAGGTCGCCCTTGGGAAGTTCCTAACGCGATGCGTCAGCACAGTCCGTTGACACATGCCGGTAAAGTAAAGACGCCGACCCTGATCCTGCATTCGGCGAACGATCGTCGTTGTCCCTTGCCGATGGGGCAGGCATTTCACCGGGCGCTGTTACAGGCCGGGGTTCGAACGGGGCTAGTGATTTATCCGAACGAACGTCATTCGATTAGTCAGCCACGGCATCGAGCCGACAGGTTGCGGCGGATCCTTGACTGGTTTGAAGCGCACGATGGAAATTGAGGGCAGGAACGTTTCTCTAGCTCGCGGTGTGCTTTCTATCTATTCGAAGAGAGCGGATGGGGATAAACTCAACCTGTTTCAAACTGGGTTATTTTCGATCCGTCTACCAATAGCCTGGGAGTATCTTGAGTGACAGTGGCACATCTGCAATTTGCTTTCATCGCTGGTTGGATCGCGCTGGTTCTTGCGCCGGATCCTCTGGCTTTGCCAAAACCCGATCAGGTCGATAAACCGGAGATGATTCGCTTCATCGAGCCGGATGTCAGGAAGCTACCAGGCATTGTCGTGGACGATGTGAGTGCGAAGCTGGTCGGGACCTGGAAGCATTCCGTTCATACGCCTCCCTTTGTTGGTGCCAGTTACATTCACGATATGAAGGAAGCGAAGGGGAAGAAATCGGCCACCTTTACTCCCAACTTGCCTAAGGCGGGCCGCTACGAAGTTCGCATGTCTCACAACTCGAATATTCGCCGGGCCAATGGAGTGCCGGTCACGATCCGTCACGCCGATGGACAGACGGTGGTGAAGGTGAATGAAGGGGAGCCGGCTCCGATCAAGAAACTATTTCGTTCACTGGGTACGTTTCGTTTTGAAGCTGGGAAATCCGGATCGGTGACGATCAATACTGGTAGTACCGAGGGTAAGTATGTGATCGTGGATGCAGTTCAGTTTTTGCCAGTTGCAGAATCACCACGGCAGCAGAAGTAACGACGTTTACTGACTCGCTGCGGCGTTTGCAAAACTTAATCTTTGTGGCATTAATGCCACAAAACTGCTTTGCTTGTAGCTTAGTTGTCACTGGTTTGCATTATGGTGTTCCGCCGATAATGACCAAGTAAGGTTTATAATCCTGGTAACGTCTGATTATTCGTCTCGAAGCATTTGGTGAATTTATGAACTTGGAACTGTTGGTCGGGGCTGTAGCTGTTGGTAGTGTGATTGCTATTGCCATGGCAGGAGCTTGGTACCTAGCGGGCGCCTGGATTCGGGAAAAAAAGGTGGCACCGCCAACTCGTCGCGAGGCAGTTCGTGATTTGAGTTTTTGTTTCATCATGTTACTGCTGCTTTTTGTGATTGTCCCTATGGTGATTCAGGCCTTCGATAAGACCTATCCGGTCTCGGGAGTCACGATAAACTATTTTCTCGGTTTGACTGTGGCGATAGTGTGCCTGATGGCATTTCACGTCAAGAGCTACCGTACACAGCCGTCGCAGCAGTCGGCATTCATTGTCATCTTGGGGGTAGCCGCACTCGGCGTGGCAATTTGCGTTTTTTTCATGTTGTTCCTCGCCATTGCCAGTAGTGCGTTGACATAATGATTTTTCTCGAGTTGCCCCTGCAAGTCTTTTGGCAGACTGATGGAAACAACGTGATGGTTTCAGCAGCAGCGCTGGCAGGCGTTGAGCAAGGCCGTCCAGCAGCAGATCATGCTGCTGGTCGGTTAGGGGCTACTGGTCTTCTGGCGGTGTGGGATCGGTGTTCGGGTCGGCGGGCGACTTAGATGCGGCGTCAGGAGCTTCT
>CAZXJC010000538.1:0-3331 GCA_964640885.1 uncultured Pirellulaceae bacterium
AAAGAAAGGCATCCCGCAATGGGGTAGTGGTGTGCTGTTTGTTGGTGATAAGGGAATGCTGCTGTCAAATTACGGCAGGCATACCTTGCTGCCGACAGATAAATTTGCCGCCTTCAACCGGCCCGATCCCTTTATTCCCAAGTCACGAGGCCACCATGCTGAATGGGTCCATGCCTGCAAAACGGGTGAACCGACGACCTGTAACTTTGAGTATGCGGGCTGGTTAACCGAAGCTAATCATCTGGGGAATGTGGCCTTCCGAGCTGGCCAAAAACTGGAGTGGGATGCGGTCAACATGAAGGCGAAAAATGCTCCTGATGCGGAACGGTTTATTCGACGAGAGTATCGCAAAGGATGGAAATTGGCCTGAGTGCCAGATTGACCCGAGTCAGGCGACGATCGGCTTAACCACCGACCCGTGCACATCCGTCAAGCGGTACCAGCGCCCCTGGTGCTTAAAGGTCAGTCGTTCGTGGTCGATGCCCAGTAAGTGCAGGATGGTTGCTTGTAAGTCGTGTACGTGGACACCATTTTCGGCAACGTTGTAGCTGTAGGGATCGGTGCTCCCGTAGGTTGTACCCGCTTTCACACCGCCACCTGCCATCCACATGGAAAAACATCGTGGGTGGTGGTCTCGGCCAAAGTTATTCGCCGAGAGTTTTCCCTGGCAGTAGTTGGTACGACCAAACTCCCCTCCCCAAATCACGAGCGTGTCATCCAGCAGGTTGCGCTGCTTGAGATCCTTGATGAGGGCAGCCGATGCCTGGTCGGTCTCCCGGCACTGGGTGCCAATCGCCTTGGGGAGGTTGCCATGCTGGTCCCATCCCTGGTGGTAGAGTTGGACAAAGCGTACGCCTCGCTCAACCAGGCGGCGGGCTAGCAGGCAATTAGCGGCATAGCTGCCTGGGTTGCGGGCATCCTTGCCATAGGACTCCATGACACTCTCCGGTTCCTTGGAGAAGTCGGCGGCGTCCGGAATAGAGGATTGCATCTGGAAGGCCATCTCGTACTGAGCGATACGGGCTTCCAGGGCGGGGTCAGCGTTTTTCGCCAGTTGCAGGCGATGTAGTTCATGCAGGCGATCAAGCATCAGGCGGCGACTCTGGACGTCGACTCCCTGCGGATTGTTCAAGTAAAGAACGGGTTCTTTGCCGGATCGAAAGCGAACGCCCTGGTACTTGGAGGGGAGAAAACCGCTTCCCCAGAGTCTTGAAACGAGTGGCTGGCCACCCTTGTTCTTAGTGACCAGGACGACAAAGGCGGGCAGATTGTCAGTTTCTGTTCCCAGTCCGTAATCAAGCCAGGCACCCATGCTGGGGCGACCGGGAAACTGCGATCCTGTTTGCACGTAAGTTACCGCGGGGCCGTGGTTGATCGCTTCGGTATGAAGTGACCGAATCACGCACAACTCATCGGCGACGCTTGCCGTGTGGGGCAGCAGATCGCTGATGACGTTACCACTCTCTCCATGCGGCTTGAATTTGAAGGGAGACCCTGCCAGCGGCAGGCTGGCCTGGTTCCCACTCATGGCAGTCAACCGTTGGCCACGACGGATTTCTGCGGGCAACTCGCTTCCATGTTTTTCGTTTAAGAGGGGTTTGTGATCGAATAGATCGATTTGGCTGGGACCACCGGCTTGAAACAAGTAAATAACTCGCTTGGCTTTGGCGGCGAAATGTGGCTGTTTTGTTTTGTCAGCTGCCGAGGATGTTTCACCGGTCAGCAGGTTTGCCAGAGCAATTCCGCCCAGTCCCATGCCAAAGCGGTCTAAGAACGCACGGCGATTGAGAGATCGCGGGTCATCATATCCGGTACAGTGCTGGCTGGTCATGGCAAAGTGTCCTGGTTGGTGGCTAACGTCGCATTACGCACTCATCAAAGTTCATCAGCATATTGGCAAGCATTCCAAGAGCGGCTAATCGTACGGCTGGTATCTTGTCGTCCCGAGGTGCGTCCCCGTTCTTCAGAAAGGTTTCGGCTCGTTTGGGATCTGCTTGAAAGTAGCTGACCTGTTCCGTAACCAACTTGGTTAACACAGCGGTCTCGTCAGCGGTTGGCTGCCGACTGGTCAACAGTCGGAACATATCGACGATGATGGCCTCAGTGTTTTCCTGGTGTTGCTGGATTAGTTTTTGTGCAAGCATGCGTGATGCTTCGACAAACTGGGGATCATTCATCATGACGCAAGCTTGTAGTGGGGACGATGTTCGCTCCCGCTTGACGACGCAGACATCTCGTTTGGCGGCGTCGAGGGTCATCATGACTGGAGCGGGGCCAGTTCGCTTCCAGAATGTGTACAGGCTGCGCCGGTAGAGACCGGCTCCCTTATCACGGCCGACAGGTTTGAAAGAGACGGCAACTTCGTACGGTTTGACCGGGGCGCCGCCGATCTTGTTGACCAGTAAGCCGCTCACAGCCAGTGCATTGTCTCGCAGCATCTCTGCGGGCAGTTGGAAACGAGGGCCTCGGGCCAGCAGGATATTGTCCGGATCATGTTCCCAGAGTGACTTGGTGACCGTCGATTGCTGGCGATAAGTCGCCGACATGACGATGGTTTTTAGCAGGTAGTGGAGGTCCCAGTCGTGTTCAATGAAGTCCTTTGCCAGCCAGTCGAGTAATTCCGGGTGGCTGGGAGGTTTCCCCTGGCTGCCGAAATCTTCTGGTGTGCTAACGAGCCCCTGGCCAAAGAGCATTTGCCAGTATCGATTCACTGTGGTGCGAGCGGTCAGGGGATGATTGGGAGCCGTTAGCCAGTGTGCCAGTCCCAAGCGATTTCGGGGTTGATTCGCTGGGAATGGGGGGAGTGAACCGGGAGTTTCGGAGGTAACTCGCTCCTGGGGTGCATCGTAAGCACCCCGTTTAAGTCGGTGTGTGGAACGGGGGGATGCCCGTTCTCGCATGACCATGATTTCGGTGATGCCATCGATCGTTTTACTACGCTGTTGCCGGGCTTGTTGAACCGCGGTCAGCTGTTTTTGGTATGGTTCATCGCTGGTGGGTAAATAGTATTGCTGTAACTGGTTTCGTAAGTTGTCGTCGAGTTGATCGAGGGGTTTGCTGAGTGCCGTTGCCAGGCTGGTGCCGTCATGCAGGTGAGCTATTTCTAGTGGTGAAAGTTGGCGGTTAAAGACCTGGAATTCGTCGACCAATCCCTGGCTGAATCCGCGATCTCGAAAACGCTGACCGATCGTGATGTTGTCTCCACCACTGCCAGTGATGTTCTTGTAAAGATTGTCACGGACCATTTCCTGGGATGCCAGCTTGCCATCAAGGTAGATTTTCAGTCCAGCGGCTCGGCTTGAGCCGGCGTAGGTAATCCCCACATGGACCC
>CAZXJC010000539.1:0-2949 GCA_964640885.1 uncultured Pirellulaceae bacterium
GAGGGTTTGCCGTTGATGGAAAAAGCAAACCGGTTTCCCTTCACGACCACATGAACGTCATTCCAACCTCCCTTGTGGATGTCTGCCAGCGTGACGGCACCCTCGATCTTGGTGACCGTCGGCTTGTCGTCTTTGTCAATCACCAGGCGGTCTCCGCGAAAGCAGGCATGCTCGCGCCGGCCGGGCGTATGGAAATCCCAGGCTCCCAGTACCTGTTTGCCGATACCAACGTGGCCCAGGTCAACATGGTATCCCTGGAACTGGCGTTTTCCCGTTTTGTCGTTGATGGCGCGAATGTTGACCCCACTGTTTCCCTTGCCAGGAAACCGGTAGCAAAATTTCATTTCGAAGTCGGCGATTTCCCGATTATCGAAAACCAGGTAACTGCGGCCCTTGTCGCCGTTGCCAACAATCATCCCCTTTTCGACAGTCCAAGCCTTGCTTGCCTTGGCAGGCATTACGGTCCAGCCTTTGAGACTTTTGCCATCGAACATAGAGACGAAGCCAGCCTCATCTTTCTGGTCAGCTGCGGGGGCACTCGTAGCGACAAGGATGATCGAGATAGCGGCCGTCCAGGATAGCAGGGCAGCAAGATGATTCATTTGATTTTTCCTAGTTCTGAAAGGTATTGAATGAGATCCAGTAATTGAGATTCTGAGAGGACTGCGGTCAGTTTGCCTGGCATGATGCTGCCGGTCGTTTGCTGCTGGTCAACATCTTCTTGCTTAATGGTAAGCAGTTTACCGCTGGCCGGGTCTTGGAGAACCAGGTTGCCAGCGGCTTCACTCTCCTTGGTTCTCCGCTGGTAACCCTGGTGAATTTTACCCTCGGCCGTAATGACCCGCACGACCGAGTAGCCTTCCTTTACTTGGCGATTGGGCCAGAGTAACTCTTCGGTGATGCGTTCCGCAGAAAGCGTGGTTCCAATGGCTGTCAGGTCAGGACCGATCTTGCCGCCGCTGCCGCCTACCTTGTGACACGAGGCACAGGCGACGGTGCTGAAAAGTAGTTTTCCTCGTTCTGCATTTCCCTGTTGGCGCGAGTTGCTGACCAGTTGATCCACGTAACGCTTACTGTAATCAGGCGTTTTTCGGAAGCTACCGAGGGAGCGATTTAGCAGGCCCAGCAGGACCTGGTCCGAGTGGCCGGTGGCAAACAGAGCGGACAATAACTGGCGGGCGGTATCGGCTTTCAATTTACGAGGCTCTAGTGCAGTTGCCAGCGCCTGGGCACCGCCCGAACGTGTCAGGAAAGCGGCCAGTATCTGGTGGGTATCGACGGTTGCCAGTTCGGATTCCGAAAAGAGCTTGGCTGCCTGTTGGGCGGCGGCCTGGATGTCGACCAGGGCCAGGGACTTAATGGCTGCCGACCGGAGTTCCGGTTGTTTTGAATTGGTGGCATAAGTGGTAAGCAGGTCACGGCCAGCTGGCAGTTTCATCTCTACCATCGCTGCCAGGGCAGCGGCTCGTACCGGGACAGGCAGTTTTTCGTTTTTGGCAGCGTCCAGTACGCTGGTCGCCAGCTTGTCGACATTCCAGAGTCCGGTCAGCGTGAGCGTATTGGCTTGCAACTCATGATGGGGATGCTCGATCAAAGGTTGTAATGCTTCGGCGAGGTTACCCGCCGGCTTCACTTCTCGAAAACGGGCCACTTCAATTAACTTAGCCAGGGCGTCGGCGTGCGCGGCGGCATCGTATTGATCAGCACTGGTAAACCGTTTTGGATCCAATCCGTAGCTTGCCAGTTCCCGAGGGCCACCGACAGTTAGGATAGTCGCAATGGCTGACGCTTTGGTTGCTGATTTGAGCTCCTGGGAATCGAGCAGTCGCTGCAGACTGCTCAGCACCTCTCGCCCTCCCGTTTCGTTGAGGACTGCCGCCAGGTGAGATGGCTTGGCAAACGAGACTGTTCCTTTTTGGAAGGCTGGCATCCAGTAGGGTTGTAGTTGATGGACGGTTTGCTTGAACGCGTATTGAAGCGAGTCGTCCATCGGTTTGTCGACGATGGCTGCTGCTATTTCGATTGATCGTGGGGAGGCAATGGCGGCGCAGGCCAGCACCGCTTCCATGCGGACCCGTGGATTTTCATCGGCAATCCGGTCGGCCAGCAAGTCGAGCGGCGCATCGAGGCGATCGTGCCAGCGTCCCGTGATGCGAGCTGCGTAAGCACGTGCATTGGGATCTTGCGCGTGCAGCAACCGGGCCAAGAGTGCCGGTTGGACCACTTCGATCGTGGCGTAAGCTCCCAGGGCCTCGTAAAGATGATGTTCGTGGTCAGAATCTTTGGGGTCCAGTGATTGGATCCAGCGGTCGAGCGCTCGACTCACGGTGGTTCGATCGCGGGTGGTCAGTGCCCGCTTGGCCTGGTAACGAGTCCAGTGCTCGGGAGCCTTGAGGGCTTGTAGAACATCCGGCAACTTGGCTTGGGAAAGATTAGCTGGTTTGATTGTTGGGGTGCTGGTCGAAATCCGCCAGATGCGCCCATGGGCTTTGTCTCGAGCCGGGTGACGATAGGCATCATCCTGGTGGCAGGTGATCGGGTTGTACCAGTCAACTACGTAGACCGCTCCGTCGGGTCCAACTTTCACGTCGACCGGTCGAAAGTTCCGATGCCGCGACTGCAGCAGGTGATCTTTCCACTGCAAGGAAAATCCTGCTCCGTCGTTGTTGACGGAAAACCGTTTGATGCGATTGGATTTGAAATCACCGATCACGAAATCACCTTGCATCGATTCTGGAAGATGGCGGCCATCAAGGTAGCTGATACCGCAGTAGCCGCCCGGTCGTCCAATGGTTCGCAATCGCAACCGATGGGTGCTGGGAATTTGACCGGGCGAGAGGTAGGTGACGCCACCTGCTCCATCGATAGAAAAGATTTGTCCCCAGCGATCGAAGGCGACACCCCAGGGATTTCCGGGGCCCATGAGATCATTTAGCAGCGGGTGTAATT
>CAZXJC010000540.1:0-6532 GCA_964640885.1 uncultured Pirellulaceae bacterium
GCCATCAGCACCTTGCCAAGAGCTTGCATTCGCAGGAAGGTGATGGCGCACGGATTGTCTCCCTTGTACTCGTCTTTGCCGGCGGAACGTCTGCCGAAAGGAGTCAGGCAGGGAACGGCGACCACGTAGCCGCGGCGGACCAGTTGTCGACCGTAGTCGTAATTCGATTTGTCGATTTCGGCTTGCACTCCCTCGATCTCGTTTCGGCCGGCGACCGAATCATAGCCGTGATTGCTGTGACCGTGGATTGCCAGGATACCGCCGCGCCGTTTATCACTCTCTCCCTTGGGAATCAGCAGGTAGACCGGCAACGCGGGATGGCCGCTGGCACTGAGAACCAGTTGGATGCGGGTGTGATCAGCCAGTTCGTTTTTTGCCTCGACGGTTGTTTTCCATTTAGTCGGCGGTTGGTAAGGGCCCAGTAAGCCTTGCAGTTTGGTTTTGAATTTCTGCTGCCACTGCCGACACTCGCTGGCCGTTGATCCCTGGAATCGCATCTTGAGAGGGGCTTTTTGCGCTTCTTGTTGGATCCGCTCGTTGACCGTTGGGACCAGGTTTTTCTCATCGGCCGCCCACCCCTGTTGGATTAGCCCGCCCGCCGATAAGAGGGCACTGGCTTGCAGGAACTGACGACGGGAATGATTCATGGCACGGACCCTTAGAAGATCGAGCGAAGATTCGGTTGCCTGTCATTGTAGCCAGAAACAAGGGGCTAAAGGAGAGACCCGGGAAGGGATTTCAACCAGCGGTTGCTTGTCAGGCCAGCAGGGGCTCGATCGGTGAGCCAATGACCAGTCCGTGTGGTCGTCGCAGGGAATCGTAGATCCGCGTGTCGGGTGCAACCCCCAGCAGGTGGTAAATCGTGGCCGCCATGTCGGCTGGGTCATGCGGCTTGGTGGCCGGATAAGCGGCCGATTTGTCCGAGGCCCCGTAGACCGTACCGGCGTTGACTCCTGCGCCAGCCAGCACCAAGGAATAGACCCAGGGCCAGTGGTCTCGACCAGCGTTGCTGTTGATTTTCGGTGTGCGACCGAATTCTGCGTTTACGACAAGCAGCGTGTCGGAGAGCATTCCTCGCTCTTTCAAGTCTCCGACCAGTGCTGTTAGGGCCGTATCCAGGTCGGGTCCCAGCGAGTCCTTCATTTTTTTGAAGTTCTGTCCGTGGGTATCCCAGGATCCGGACGGCGTGTGGCAATAGCTGACGTTGACCAACGGGACGCCTGACTCGGCCAGTCGACGGGCCAGCAAGCAACGCTGGCCAAATTCTGTTTTCCCGTAACGGTCTCGCAATTGCTGCGGTTCCTTTGCCAGGTCAAACGCCTCGCGTGTCTTGGCTGAGGCCAGCAGGTTGACGGCCCTGGCATAATATCCATTAAGGCTTTGTTCGTTAGCGACCTGGTCAAGTTGCTGACTCAATTGGTTGAATTGTTGTCGCAATTGTTGTCGGTCCGTAAGTCGGACAGTCGTCAGGTCAGGTTGCGAGTCGAGTGCCTTGATTTTCACATCGGCTGGTAGTAGGCCCTGGTCAACAACAAAGCTGCTGTGCTGTTTCCCCAGGAAGCCTGGTGTCTGCCCGTGCAACGTAGTGCCGTTGCTGCGCCGCATCAGGGGACCGACCCGAACCCAGGTGGGGAATCCGCTGCCGGCCGGTCGTAAGTGATCGAGCACCGCACCGATGGGAGGAAAGTCGGTTTCCGAGGGAGGGAAATCGCCGCGGGAACTAAATAGCTTGGGATGCTTGTGGCCAGTTTGTGCAGGTAAGCAGGCTTGCACGTGGTTGGCGTTGTCATGACTCATCGAACGAACGACCGCCAACTGATTGGCGATCTGAGAACACTTCGGGAGCAGTTCGCTGAACTGGATGCCCGGGATGCTGGTGCTGATGGCTCCGAATTCGCCACGTACCTCAGCTGGCCCATTTGGCTTGGGGTCGAAAGTTTCTTGCTGTGGGTGTCCGCCATGCAGAAAGAGCATGATGACCCGCTTGGCTCGGCCAAAGGTAGAGCCGTTGCTGCCGGTAGCCTGGTCACGGGCCTGCAATAACTGGGGCCAAGTTAAACCGAGCCCACCGAGGCCACCCAATCGCAGTACATCACGGCGTGAGGGTTCCCAGGTTGCTGGTGCCGGTCGCTCTTTTTTCTGCTGGGTCATGCAATTGAATCCCAAAACCATCGAAACTTACTTATCTATATACCAAGCCAAAAACCATTTGAAAACAGGAAAAGAGACGCTTCCCCATCAGCAGAAAGACCAAGACAGGCTGCTGACAGGACTTGGGACAATGTCGGGATCTCTCGGTTTAATCTTAGCCGCCAAGACTGTCTGCTGATTTCACCATTGGGCACCGCTTGCTACATTAGTAAGAGCAAATGAATTTCGTACCTATACCCCTGAAACGATTACGAGGATTTGGGATGAAAGCGGCGATTCGAACGACCCTGGCAGGCCTGTTTTTAATTTCCAGTTGCGCAGTGGCAGCGGCCCAGAACGGGGCTGCTCCGGGCGGTACCCTGGAGAAACTCTTGCAAGCAGAAACGCCGGCTGCCCTGGCAGCAGCAGCCCGCCAAACGGGTGACCCCCGTCGTGGAGCCATTCTCTTTTACCAGCCTTACATGGCCTGCACGAAGTGTCACGATGCGGGCGGCCAGGACAAGCCACTGGGACCCGACATGACCAAGCTGGATCAGAAAGCGACGGATGTCTATGTCGTGGAGTCGATCCTCCATCCCTCCAAGGTCATCAGAAAAGGGTTTGAATCGACGCAGCTAGTGACGGTCGAGGGAAAGGTGATCACCGCATTAGAATTGAAGCAGACGCCGCAAGGACTATCTTTCCGGGACGTCGGTCAAAATGGCAAGCTCTTCACGTTGCCTGCCAAGGAGATTGACGAGCGGGTTGTTAACAAACAGTCAATCATGCCAGCCGGCCTGGTCAACCAGCTGGCCAGTCGCCAGCAGTTTTTGGACCTGGTCCGCTACTTGCTGGAAATCTCCGACGGGGGGCCAGAACGAGCTCGCGAATTGCGACCGGCCGCTTCGCTCTACGCCGCTCGCCCCTTGCCCGAATACGAAAAGCAGATCGACCATGCCGGGATGATTGCCAGCCTGGACCGACAAAGCTTTCAACGGGGCCAAGAGATTTACAACCGCCTTTGTATCAATTGCCATGGAACGCACGATCGCCCCGGTTCGCTTCCCACTTCGCTGCGGTTTGCCGAGGGGAAGTTTAAGAACGGACATGATCCCTACACGATGTACCAGACACTGACCCGCGGTTTTGGCATGATGGTCCAGCAGACCTGGATGGTCCCCCAGCAAAAATATGACGTGATTCATTATGTCCGGGAGGCTTACCTCAAGTCACACAACAAGAGTCAGCACTTTGCTGTCAGCGACAGCTACCTGGCCAGTCTCCCCAAGGGGGATACGCGGGGTCCCAAGCCGACCAATATTCGTAACTGGGAAACGATGGACTATGGTCCCAGCCTGGTTCATTCATACGAGGTTCCCGGTGGTCCTTTGAACTTTGCCTATAAGGGAATTGCCATGCGGCTGGACGCGGGCCCGGGTGGAGTTTCGCGGGGTCGTCACTGGATGGTTTTTGATCACGATACGTTGCGAATGGCAGCTGGCTGGAGTGGCCAGGGCTTTATTGACTGGAACGGAATCATGTTCAACGGCCGCCATGCGATTCATCCGAAGGTGGCTGGGCAGGTGCAGTTTGCCAACCCGATTGGGCCGGGCTGGGCCAATCCTGAGAATGAAACCTTTTCCGACCCGCGTCTGAGAGGTCGGGATGATCGCCTTTACGGACCCTTGCCTCGAAAGTGGGCGCACTACAAGGGACTCTATCACCATGGTCAGCAGACGCTGGTTACCTACACGGTTGGTAACGCGGAGGTCTTGGAACGTCCTGGGTTGAAACAACAGGGAGAGCAGCCCGTGTTCTTGCGGTCTTTCCAAATCGGACCGCGGGACCAGGACATGATTTTGCAAGTGGCTCACCTGCCTGGTGGAAAAAGCCAGTTGCAGGTCCTGCCGGAGTCAGGGGTTTCTGGACAGGCAGTCCTGTTTGGTGATTTGCAAACCGCCGAAGATCCGAAACCGGCAGCCGGCAAGCCGTTTCGTTTCGACGGTGGCAGCTATTTCCAGGTAGCCCGGGGAGCGGATTTTAATTTGCTCAGCAAGGACTACACCGTTTATGCCCGAATCAAGACGCGCAGCGACGGCACGATTTTTTGTAAGACAACAAATGCCCCCGAATGGATTGCCGATGGCAAGACATTGTTTGTGCGCGGTGGTCGCCTCGGATTTGATATTGGCTGGGTCGGGCAGGTTAGCTCCCGTCGCCGGGTGAATGACGGTAAATGGCACGAGGTGGCGATGACCTACCAGGCCAAGAGTGGCAAGGTTCGCCTCTACGTCGATGGCAAAGCTGATAACGAAGCGGTTCTCAGGCCGAAGAAGAAAGTGGCCGGTCACGTGGTCCGCGTCGGTTACACGTCCAGTAATTTTCCGACCACTAGTTTCTTCAAGGGCGATATTGAGGCAGTTCGCTTTTATCAGCGAGCCCTCAGCGAGACGGAGATCGGCAAACTGCGAACCACCACGGCCGCTGACAAAACGCTGGTAGCGCACTGGTTGCCACAACGTGTCGCAGGTGACAAGGTGGTTGATCAGTCGGGTGGCAAGCGTGTTGGGTTGGTGGCGAGAGGGAACGCCCCGGTCGGAGCACCTGCTGGTGGCGTTCTGGCTGCTGGGCTGCAACCCCAGTTGAAAGGGAGTCAGTGGCAGGTTGCCGAGAATGGAAACCTGCGACTGCGGATCCCGGCTGGCAAGGAGCCGCTGCGATTTACACTCTGGCTAGGCCAGGCCCAGGAAAAAGCGGCTGCCCGGCAGTTGGCCAGTGGCCTGGAGATTGAACGGCCTGATGAAAACCTGCTGGCGTTGACCGAGGGTGGTCCACCACGCTGGAACCAGGTTCTTAAAACCGAGGCGGTTGTTGGTAAGGAGAAAGGACCGTTTGCCGTCGACGTGCTGACGCGACCGGCTCCCAATCCCTGGCTGGCCCGAGTTCGGTTAACCGGGTTTGATTACGTTCCGGGGACGGACGAGATCCTGGCTTGCAGCTGGGATGGGGATGTCTGGCGGATTGGTGGGACCGACGATCTGAGCAAGGGCCTCAGCTGGCGACGAATTGCCAGCGGGTTGTTTCAGCCACTGGGCTTGAAACTTGTCGACGGAAAAATCTATGTCACTTGTCGGGACCAGTTGGTTATCCTGCATGACCTCAACGGCGATGGTGAGACTGATTTTTATCAGAGCTTTAATAACGATCACCAGGTGACGGAGCATTTTCACGAGTTTGCCATGGGGCTGCAGGTCGACGACGAGGGGAATTTTTATTACGCCAAGTCGGCTCGCCATGCCAAGACGGCGTTGGTGCCACACCATGGCACGTTGCTGCGAGTCAGCAAGGATGGATCGCGGACTGATATCTTGGCGACCGGTTTTCGAGCAGCCAATGGTGTTTGTATCAACCCGGATGGGAGTTTTATCGTTACCGACCAGGAGGGACACTGGAACCCAAAGAACCGCATCAACTGGGTTAAGCCGGGTGGTTTTTATGGAAACATGTATGGCTACCACGACGTGACCGACAGTTCGGACAGTGCGATGGAACAGCCCCTTTGCTGGATCACAAATGCTTTTGATCGGTCCCCGTCGGAACTGTTGTGGGTCGACAGTAAGACCTGGGGTCCTTTGAATGGTTCGCTGCTGAACATTTCCTACGGTTACGGAAAGATTTACGTCGTACCGCATGAGACGGTGAAGGGTCAGGTACAGGGGGGGATGTGTGAATTTCCGATTCCCCGTTTTCCGACTGGTGTCATGCGGGGACGCTTTCACCCGGGCAACGGCCAGCTGTATACCTGTGGGATGTTTGCCTGGGCCGGAAACCAGCAGCAACCGGGCGGTTTTTACCGGGTTCGGTATACGGGCCAGCCGGTCCACTTACCGACCGGTTTGAAGGCTCGCAGGCAGGGGATGGAGATTACGTTTGCTTCACCAGTCGATCGAGCGGTGGCCAGCGATGTGAAGCGGTACCGGGTGAAGACCTGGTCGTTGAAGCGGACGGCCGGTTACGGAAGCAAGCATTACGACGAAAAAGCATCGCAGGTGACTGGGGTGGAGGTGTCGGCTGATGGGAAGACAGTGTTCCTGAAGATTGCCGGCATCAAGCCGACTTGGAGCATGGAGATTCGTTACTCTCTGCAGGGTGTTGGTGGGGAGCCGGTAGAGGGAACGATTCACAACACGATCCACAACTTGCAGGACTGACCGGTGGGCTGGTTTTACTGGCCTTGAAGACTGGGCGTGGTAGTCCGTATGATAGGGGAACGTTTTGATTTTGCGGGGCGGAGTAGCTCAGTTGGTTAGAGCATCGGAATCATAATCCGAGTGTCGGGGGTTCGAGTCCCTCCTCCGCTACTAGGGTGTTTTCAAGAATACCCACAATCTCTGAGAAAGAC
>CAZXJC010000541.1:0-22868 GCA_964640885.1 uncultured Pirellulaceae bacterium
CTCCGCTTCCAGACCCTCTTCGGCAAACTTCCCCAGTTCCAAGCCTTTGGAACTATGCATTTCATTGATCTCGACGAGCGAAGTCTCACCAAAGTTCTTACTGCTAAGCAGCGTTTGTTCGGTAGTTCTGGCCAGGTCACCGAGCGTCATGATACCCATTTTCTGCAAGCAATTACGGCTGCGAACAGACAATTCAAAATCTGTCACCGGAATATTTAGCACCTGAGCCAAACGATCACTGGCTTTCTCTGCCTCCAAGTCAAAGAACTGGTCATCTGAAGCGACCGCATCTTTGAGATACATCGTTGCTTTATTGTGCGTCGGCTGGACCTCTAATATCCTATTGTAACATTGTTGTGCCGATTCAAAGTCCTGACTGTCTTCGTAGAGAATTCCCAGGTTGAGCAGCACCCCTACATGACTGGGAAAACCATCGGCAGCCCGCCGATAGTAGTTCAACGCCAGTTCATCATTGCCACAACGGTCATTTTCAAGAGCCAAGCCAAACAACACTCCCGGATGACCAGGATCCGCTTCCAAGGCGCGCTCGTAAAGGGCCACCTGTTCTTCTACGTTTCCTCGCAAGGCAGCTACGGTGGCAGCACGCTGGTACAAATATTCGGCTGTCTGTTCAACTGGACCAAACAGTCCATCAAACAGCGTCATCGCAGATTCCGGTTCACCGGCGTAACGCAAAGCTTCCCCTTTGCCCAGCACACAGGCATCAGCATCGTAACCAGCACCCTGGGCAGCATCGTAACACTCAATAGCCTGGCGATAGTTATCCTGGGCGAAATAAGTCTTGCCCATGAAGAAATGGGCCAGCGCTCCGCCATCAGAATTGGACAATGTCTCCAAGGCCCGATCAAAACGACCCAACAGATAATAACAAACGCCTAATCGAACCGCCGTTGCCGGGCTTCGATCTTCACGAACTTCCAACTCCGCAACCGCATCTCGCAAGATTGCAAAGCAAGAAAAATCGGCCGAAACAGATTCGCTCAACTGGCGAATCTCCGCTGGCCCAAAGGAACTGTTAGAAAGAACAGTTTCTCGCAGATCTACCTCTGCCGTGTCTGCTGTCTCGTTGAAATCCAAAACGATCTCCTTCGTTTCAACAACGCCTAATAATCACTTGTTAGACAGTAACATTCTACCTTCCAGCGAGCGTGCTTAAAACAGGCTCCCCCCCCGGCCACAAGAGCCAGCGGCGGGAGTCGAACCCGCAACCCCCGCATTACGAATGCGGTGCTCTGCCAATTGAAGCTACGCTGGCCTGATGGATTTCCCCCTGCCGCGCTGAGAAACCCTAAACCTAGATAAAGCAACACTTATCGTCAATAGGTGACCTGTTCCAGCGACTCGAAACGAGCAGATTTCTGGGACTGTCAAAAACAGCAGAAAGGGGGCCTCAACTGGGAGTCCCCGCGAGCCAGAAAAAACTACGGGTCCCGAATGTGCCAAACACGCGTTGGCGTTGCCAAACGGCCAGGGGCAAGGCAACCGTTCGACACCCAACATTCGGGACCCGCGGGTAAATGAACGTTACGATCAGATCGCAACGCTCATCCATTTCATTCGTTCCCCACTAAAGCACTCCCTGTGCCAATTGCAGTCAACTAGCAGGAAGTTTTTACGCGATCCTGTAAACTACTTTGAAATAGACAGTTATGGTTATTTTCAAAACCGCAGACAAAAGCCAGTCAACTCAACAATCTCTCCCCAAGCTGTCTTAGATTCATACATTGCTACACTCTCGCTGAACCAAAATGCAACATCTCGCTGCAACTCACAAACCCCCTGCTTCTGCTACTTGATCTCGGGTAAACTGCCAACCAGCGGCCAATAGCAGCGTTTCAGCTCAGGTCGTGCGAGAAGGCCACGCTGGAATAACTCATGACAGAAACAGCTTCTTCCCCCCACCGGTTGCCGCCAAACCAACAAAACCTGATCCTCATCTCTGCCAACCCCAATGCCGGGGCAAGATCGGGAGCCGGCCGCCTTGAGCAACTCAGCAAGGAACTCACGCGAGCGGGATTCGAACTCCAGCAGATTTCCCAGATTGATCAACTGGGACCAGGCATCGAGGCTGCTTATCGAACTGGCCGTCTGCGAACGGTGATTGCGGCCGGTGGTGACGGCACAGTGGCACTCGTTACAAACCATACCCCGGCAACTGTACCGATCACTATTTTCCCTCTTGGAACCGAGAACCTGCTAGGTAAGTACTTAAATCTCACGGCAGACCCGCAAGCTACCGCCAACCTCATTCTTCACGGTCGACCAGTTCAACTGGATGCCGGCAAGGCAGGCGACCGAATTTTCCTTTTGATGGTCGGCTGTGGTTTTGACGCCAATGTGATCCATCAACTGCATTCCTCACGAACCGGTCACATTCGCCACCTCTCCTACCTCAAGCCGATCTGGCAATCCATTCGCTCGTATACTTATCCTAACATTCGCATCCTTTCGCCTGATTCTTCCGAGGATCCAGCCCTCTGCCAAACGGTCGAGTCAGCGAGTTGGGTCTTCCTCTTCAACTTGCCAAGCTATGCCTTTGGGGTGCCCCTAGCTCCCGATGCAAATGGGTGTGACGGCTTACTTGACCTATGCACCTTTGAACACGGGTCGTTCTGGCAGGGATTGCGATATCTCAGTGGCATCTTTGCTGGCGATTGTACATCCTGGGCCGACTGTCAAAAGACACGGGTCCGCAAGATTCGCCTGGAATCTGATCAGCCGGTTCCTGTGCAACTTGATGGTGATCCAGCCGGGTTTCTGCCGCTCGACATAGAAATCTTGCCAGGCCGCTTAAACCTGCTCGCAACGACGGCCTGGGCGGCCAAAAATGGGTTTCCGAAAACCGCTGAACTCGGGTAGGCTAGGGACCGTAAGGTGAGGTGCTGCGCCACTTCATACACATTTTTTGGGCAACATCGCCAGGGGCCCGGAAACTGACTGATCTTCGATTTGCAACGAGTGAACCCAGCGGGCATGAATACCCCTTCCAATACAAACAATCCTGTGCAGATCGGCGACTACCGATGTGGACCAGGCGAACCGTTATTACTGATCGCCGGACCCTGTGTACTGGAGAGTCCAGCACTAGCTCTCGAGATTGCGCAAACTCTTCAGAAAGAACTGGAGTCCCAGGATGTGCAACTGGTCTTCAAGGCATCCTTCGACAAAGCAAATCGCACGCGACTTGATGCTTACCGCGGCCCCGGGCTAGAAGAAGGCCTGCAGATCCTAGACCAGGTCCGTCAACAGACGGGCTTACCCGTCACCACTGACATTCACGAACCGTCTCAGGCACCGATCGTCGCCGAAGTCTGTGAGTTGTTGCAAATCCCTGCATTCCTGGCTCGTCAAACGGACCTGCTGGTTGCAGCCGCTCAAACCGGTAAGGCCGTCAATGTGAAAAAAGGCCAATTCTTAGCTCCTCATGACATGAAACATGTGATCGAGAAACTAGCCAGCAGTGGTTGCCCGGATGTCATGGTCTGTGAACGTGGGACATTTTTTGGCTATGGGAGACTCGTGAATGACTTGCAAGCACTGCCTCAATTACGGCAACTAGGAGCTCCTGTTATTTTCGATGCCACGCATAGCGTCCAGGAACCTGGCAGTTTAGACGGAGCCACCGGTGGCAATCACCTGATGGTTGAACCACTAGCTCGGGCAGCTATTGCGATTGGTATTGACGGGTTATTCCTGGAGACACATCCTCAACCTGAAACAAGCCCCAGTGATGGTGCCAACATGGTCCCCTTAGAAGAACTTCCAGCACTTATTAAACGCCTATTAAAACTTCGTAAGACGGTGGAGGATTTTTCGTGAACCGAAACTGGCCTTTTTCTCAAACTGTGTGCACTCCAACCGTTGCTTCTGCAGCAGCAGGTCAGCAGTACTTCTACCTGTGGTTACTGTTGGCAGTCTTCGCCTTACAGTCTGGCTGTCGCGAGCAAGTCGAAGGCCCGGATCCGCAATCGGTTGCCTCACAATCTCCACAAGACGATCTGGATGAGGCGCTGCAATACATCAACTCGCTCGATGACTTTGACCAGGAACAGGTCGTTGACCTGACGGTTTATCATTTGAACCGCTGGATGGCCCCGAAACCTGACGACGACCAGTGGAACCGTTCTTCCTTGATCGACGGGTTACCACTGAAATTGCAGGACATTCGTTTTGTTCGTTCGGTTCAGGAGAAGAAGTTTCTCTATGTTGACGTTGCACATATCCATCAATGCAGTTGGCTCCGCGACATCTCCAACTGGGTAAATCGGACCACAGAATCGCCACACTTGGCGATGTGGAACAAGTTTATCCCCGAGGCCATCGACTCTCAACCGCGAGAGAAACTACTCACGGCAGCTAAGCTCTTCGACTGGACCATTCGTAACGTACAGCTCGATCCACTTCCTGCTCCCACACAGGAAAACCTCGACAATTCATGGAATCTGGCCCCCGAAGGTACCATCGGTCCCGGGTACACGCTGACTCCCCAGGAGACAATCCTCTATGGACACGGTGACCCCTGGCAGCGAGCTCGTCTTTTTATCCTACTGGCCCGTCAACAAAGAATCGAAGTGGTCATGCTGGCGATACAGCAGACTCCTAATGGCCAACCAATCCCTTGGCTACCGGCTGTGATGCTCAATGACCAACTATACCTGTTTGATCCTCAACTCGGCCTTCCCTTGCTGACTCAAAATGGCCAGTTGGCCACGCTGGCAAAACTTCGAGAAGCCCCAGAAATCTTAACTCGCATCGCATCCACAACGGAACGTCCCTATCGGGTTCAACCAGATGATTTACCACGCATCGTTGCGCTCGTTGATGCGTCCCCGTTTGCCCTCTCGCAACGAATGCTTATGCTGCAAAAAAAACTTACCGGTAAAAACCAAATGGTTCTAACGGTCTTTCCTGACAGAATCGGTAAACAGTTAAGAGACAAACACGCAATCAACGTCACCAAGTTATGGAATGTACCATTAGAAACTCTCCTGTATCTTCAATTTCGCCAAGGCAACAGGCTGGCTACTGAACCGGCAGCCCCAGCAGAAACCCGCTACCAGATGCAGGAGGAACTTTTCCGTACAGATCTGAGGAGCCCGTTAGTAATAGCCAGGCAACGATATATTCATGGTCAATTTGACAATCAGTCCGCAGAAAAAGGTCAAGCAGAAACACCCGGAGCTAAACCACTATTGATGAGCGCTCGTATGAGCGAAAAAGAAATTGCTGCAATCAAAACAGTCGCCACCATTCAGGAAGCACTTCAGCTCCAGCAATCTCCTGATGAATCACTTAATCAGTGGCAAGAACGACTTTCTGATGCGCAGCTCTACTACAGTGCCATCAAGCAATATGCCAGCTACTGGCTCGGCACTATTCAGTTAGAACAAGGAGAATACGAAGTAGCCATTAGCTGGCTACAACGAACCCTCGATAATGGTCCCAACAATCCATTCTTCCAGGGTGCACACTACAACCTCGGACGCTGTTACGAAGCACTAGGACAACAGGCGAAAGCTGACCAGATGTACCAGTTTGCAGATTCGCCACAGCACACCGGTAATCAACTTCGTAGCCAGCTGAAAAATCATGTCAAAGAGAGCGAGCCCGCTAAAACTGATCCAGACCCGGCGCCGTAACTGGCTGTCGGACTCGGACTAGAAGTTTCATTTCCCGGCAAACAACTCGCCAGAAACTCCCAGCCAACGGTGAAGTTAAGTTGAACCATTGGGTTAGCTTAGCTAAACTCGCTCTTCTGAATTACCCGCTGGCCGACCTCTAGCAGTAGCCGTCAACTGTCAGAACTGTAGAATCTTAGGTACGCAATTTACTCATCCACTGGCTTACTTCCTTTTTCCACCCTAACTCATTCCGGAATGCGCTCATGGGCCAGCTGCGATTCGTAACACCCACGCCCGAACGAATGACACCCGAAGTGGTTAAGCGGGCCTATTGCTCCAGTCTTGAAGGAATACCGTGGGAATGTCAGTCCCGGGTGGAAAACAATAGCCTGGTCGTCGACCGGCCAAGCGAGGAAGCGGGCAACTTAAATATTCCCTGGGTCATTCCAGGTCATGGCCAACTGGTCATTACGTCAACGAGCCTGATGCAACGCCCGGAAGCTTACCAGCTAGAAGTTGAATTGGCGCGGGGCACACTCAATCGCCTGCGCAATTCAATTTCCTATGCTTCGCTCAGCGGATGGGAAGTACACTCCTCAAATATCGAAGAAAAGGACCTGGCTCAGCAATTGTTTATTCGAGCAGCAACCTCCCAGCATATGCCCGGTCAGGCAGCAAAATGGGCAGAAGAGAGTCTTACCCACAGCCTTCAAGGTGCCGAAGATTTCGGCCTGCAGCGAGCCCGTTTCCTACTACATAGTCGTCAGCAGCAAATCGCTAAATTACCTACCCTCTGGGCTGCTCGTTGTGAAAGCAAGCAATTGCGACAACGAATTCGCAAGCCACTCTTCTCAACGTTCAATAGCATGAGCGTGAGCATGCCCTGGAAACGTATTTCTCCTGATGCTGGAAAGTACCGCTGGGAAGCCCTCGACAAACAAATCAACTGGTGCCGACGAAAAGAGATGAAAGTAATCGCCGGGCCACTCGTTCAGATGAACGAGCAAAACGTACCGGACTGGATCTATCTCTGGGAAGATGACTTTGCTGCCATCCAAAACTACTACCAGGACTATGTCCGCGAGGTCGTTACCCGCTTTTCAAATGATGTTGATATCTGGAATTCTGTTGCCAACCTGAATGTTGATAATTGTCTCTCGCTATCCGAAGAACAGTTATTACAGATGGCAGTCAGTACGATTGAAACTATTCGTCAGCACGACACCAGGACACCACTAATTTTCACCGTCAGCCAGCCTTGGGGGGAATACCTGGCTCAAAGCACTCGGGACATGTCTCCCATGACATTCGCCGATACACTCGTGCGAAGTGACCTGGGGATCAATGGTATCGGACTGGAAATCAACTGGGGATTCCATGACAAAAACACCTTACCTCGTGACCTGTTGGAATTAAGCCAACACATTGATCGCTGGAGTCACTTGGGGCTACCCCTGGTAGTCCACCTCACCATCTCTGAAGCCAGCGACGACACTAGTAATATTTCCAACAGTGACGATACCGTCTCTTTGACCTCGCGATCCCGCAATATCCTCACCGTACTGGCCTCCAAACCAGCTGTTCAGGCACTTATCTGGAACCAACTTGTCGACTCCAAAAACAGCTCACAGCCTGCCGGCGGACTGTTTAGCGCGGATGGCAAGGCAAAGCCAATTCTGAAAGATCTGCACGACTTGCGGCATAACTACCTGTCCTAAGTAGCCGCAGCCGATCCAGATATTTTCTTATCTTCCCGCCAAAGGACTGCCAGAGCCTCTTGCCAAGCCAGTCGTCTCTAATCAAGCTAGGGGAATCAAGGCTCTCTTTGAAAAGGAAATTTCCCCATGACCGTTGCTAACAAACCGTTGCTGGCTTGTTTCATTTGCTGCACCATTCTCTTTTCCTGGACCAGTACGTTAAGTGCTCAACAGGCCAATCAACAAAAGCTGGCCATCACTGACGTCAGTGATGCAGATCAAGACTTTCATGTTCAAGGGGAATACCTGGGAGACCTCGGATTTCGACGGCGATCACGGGTTGGCCTGGGCCTGCAGGTCGTCGCCCTCGGAGATGGACAATTCGAGGGGGTTGCCTATCCTGGCGGACTTCCCGGTTACGGATGGAATGGTGAGGAGAAAGTTTCCCTCAGCGGCAGTCGCTCTGAGAGCGTTACGAACGTAACACTGATCCTTGATTCGGGCGAATACCAGATTCACCTGAAAGGGCCACTGGCACTGGTCTTCTCAAAGGAAGAGCAATTACTGGGATCCCTGCAAAAGATTCAGCGTACCAGTCCCACGCTGCACGCTAGTCCTCCACGGGGTGCCCTGGTCCTCTTTAACGGACAAAATGCCGACCAGTTTGAAAATGGGCGACTGACCGAAGACGGCCTGTTAATGACAGGCACCACGACGAAACTGGCCGTCAATGATTTTCACCTGCATTTGGAATTCCGTACTCCTTACATGCCGTATGCACGAGGGCAGGGGCGAGCCAATAGTGGCGTCTACATTCAGCGCCGCTACGAGGTACAGATCCTGGATTCATTTGGGCTCAAGGGAGAACACAATGAATGCGGTGGTCTTTACCGCCAGCGCCCGCCGGCAGTCAACATGTGCCTCCCGCCACTCAGTTGGCAAACCTATGACATCTATTTCAAGGCAGCGAGATGGGACAAGGAAAACAAGAAGACCGCCAACGCCGTAATCACGGTCTACCACAATGGCTTTCCGATTCACAATCAACAGGAGATCACGAGCAAAACAGGAGCCGGAAAACCAGAAGGCCCAGAAGCGCTTCCCATCCATCTTCAACATCATGGAAATCCAGTCCGTTTTGCCAATGTCTGGATCCAACCCGGCCCGATCGCCTCTCCCTCCGATATCGCGGAAGCCGAGTCAAAAGCTCCTCGACGACGATGCCGACTATTCAGGATCTTACGACGTTGAGTGGTAAGTCCAGCATTCGAGTGACTAGGCATCCGCTGAACGGCCGAAAACCACCAGGCACATATCGTCTTCTTGTGCAGCTTTCTGCTGAAACTTCTCTAGCGTGCCGACTAAGGCGGTGCCCAGGTCAGATGGTACGTCACCCGTTTTTGAAACGACCTTCTTGAGACGATCAATTCCAAACTGCTCGTCTTCCGGATTACAAGCTTCATTCAACCCATCGGTATAAAGCACCAGTAATTCAGAGGGTGCTAACTGGATCGTGGTTTGTTCGTACTGGACCGTTTCCTCGATACCAATAGGTATCCCTGAAATTTCACTGCCCGGCTCATCGATTGTCCCGTCACTGCGTCGCCAAACCGGGGGCATATGGCCCGCATTCACAATGGTTACTTCGTTAGTTTGAGGATCAATAACCGTCATGATCATCGTCACGAAACCACGCTGCTGCGTACGACTGAACCGTTCATTGAGCAACCGTACTGCCTGATCAGGGCGAGATTCAACTGCCAGTGAAAACCGCATCTCAGCTGAAAACTTGGCCATTAAAAGAGCGGCCGCGACTCCATGTCCAACTACATCCGCAACAATCACAGCAATCCGATTATCGGGGAGCGTCACGTAATCGTAGTAGTCACCGCCAACGTGATTGGCCGGCTGATAGTAATCGTAGAACAAATAACCTGGCAATTTCGGCTGGACATCTGGCAAAAAATCACGTTGCACTTCGTGAGCCAACTCCAAGTCACGCTGCACTTCACGCTGAATCAACGCCTCTTCATGCAGATTAGCGTTATCGATGGCGATTCCAGCCTGAGCAGCCACGCTCACCAGGACTTCCAGATCCTCTTGTTTGAATTGCTTCTGACGCGCAATCGTATCAACCTGGAGAACACCATTCACTTCTCCTTCACTATCAAACAAAGGGGCACACATCATCGAGCGAATGCGGAAATCCGCGATACTTTGGCTAGCCTGAAACTGCTGGTCAGCAACGGCGTCCGCCGAAACCACCGCTTCTTTAAGCTCCATCACCCGATTAATAATCGTACGGCTGATTCGAATGGCATCGCTAGAATCGTCTCGCCGAGCTTTCGACCACCTTGGAACTAGCACACCACTGGCATCCCGCAAGCCGATAAAGGCACGATCTGCCTGGACAAAAATCTTAAAGAGGCTGTCCAGTACCGTTGGGCCGGCATTGTCCAGTGAGATTGCTTTCCCCAAGGCCCGCATGATCTCCATCATGGCATGCAACTTGACCTCCGGACTGGCAATCAACTGCACTTGGCCATGATTGGACGTCACTTCCAACTTGGACATGATGGTCGAACCGCTACCTTCGTGACCATCTAGCAATACCGGAACACTCCCCGTTCCCGTACTGAACACTTCTTGAGAAGCGTCCGTTTGATGAAACACGAACACGACATCGCAGACCCTAACACGGTCGTTGTCACGCAATCGCTGGCGACCACCCTCCACGACCTTGTCGTTCAAATACGTGCGATTTCGACTCTTTAGATCTTCCAGATAAAAGGCGCCATCTTCGGCAATAATCTTGGCATGCTGGCGGCTGACCGCATAATCCTCGATCTGAATTTCACAGTCCGGAGCCCGACCGATCATGGATGTTGGCGCATCCAGTTCGAACATCTGCCCAGAAACCGGCCCGTTATTAGCACTTAGATAGGCCATCAAGCCATCCGACATAAATCAAAATCAAAAAAACAAATTCTGAAGTCACAGTGACATGAGAAATTCTAGTATTGCAGAAGCAATATCGTCAACCAAACCGATCCTTGTTTTTCAACCAACTGTCATGCCTCGACCAGAGTTCGTCAACCAACAAATCTCCAGGGCAAACAAACAATGGTCAGCCAGAAAAACAAATTCTGGGCAAAGAAAATCTGACCGCTGGCACCGTTGATCGGGACCATCGAAAGGGGTAGGATGCCTGCATACTGAAATGCAAAACGCTGCATTTCCATCCTTAGCCCGTGGTGTTATTGGTAGCACGAGAGATTCTGGTTCTCTTCGTCGGGGTTCGAGTCCCTGCGGGCTAATTGATACCGTTTGCTATTTCCAGCACAAAAACCGGTTCAGCAATCCATGACTCCACGATCGACCAGTGGAAACGAAACAAACGATCCCCATCTTCGCACACTCGTGCGTATCTTGCTGATCCTGGTCCTCGCACTACTGGTTAGCCAGTTTTGGTTTGGCTTACCGAAGGCCTCGCAAAACCTTGATCCCAATGCCCAGCCACGTATCGTGACCGATCGAGGCGATTTGGCAAGCGATGAGCAGGCAACCATTAAGCTGTTCCAGACCGCCTCAACTTCCGTCGTCTATATCACCACTTCATCAATTCGCCGGTACAACTTCAACCTCTTCGAAATTCCACAAGGAACCGGATCTGGCTTTATCTGGGACGACGATGGACACATCGTGACTAACTTCCATGTCATCGAAGGAGCCAGCCGCTTCAAAGTTACGCTGGCCGACAAAAGTACACGGCAAGCAACCGTCGTGGGAACTGCTCCTGACCGCGACTTAGCAGTCCTCAAAATCGAAGGATCCACAGCCGATCTGAAGAAAATTGCTGTCGGTAGTTCAGACGATTTAATGGTGGGACAAAAAGTGTTGGCCATCGGTAACCCCTTCGGACTCGATCAAACGCTCACGACCGGAGTCATTAGTGCCCTGGGACGGGAAATTAAATCACGAACGGGGCAGCGAATTGAAGGAGTGATTCAAACCGACGCAGCCATCAACCCCGGAAACTCAGGAGGACCGCTACTGGACAGTGCCGGGCGGCTCATCGGCGTCAACACCGCTATTTTTAGTCCCTCCGGTGCGTTCTCCGGCATCGGCTTCGCAATCCCAGTTGACGAAGTCAACCGTGTCGTTCCCCAGGTCATCCAACATGGCCGAGTTTACCGGGCGGGCTTGGGCGTTTCCATTCTCCCTGACTCCGTTGCCCGGGACCTGGAGCTAGTTGGAGTGATTATCAACCAGGTAGGGGCCAACTCCGCAGCTGCCAGTGCAGGCTTCAAACCGTTGCGACGCGCCGAGTCAGGTGCACCGCTGTTTGATCTGATCGTCAAAATCGATGACCAGCAAATTAGCTCCGGGAACGATCTCCACAGCGCTCTCTACAAACATTCCGTTGGCGACGAGATCAACATCGAAATTGTTCGCAATCCGAAATCCGAACAACCGGAAACACAAACTCTTCAAATCCGTCTGCAAGCCCTCAACTAGCATGGTAAGACCAGCAATGACTCCGGTTGCTACGAGAGGCCCTTTGTTGTAATCTGCCGACGATGTAACCGGGCAAGATGGCAACCGGTCTGACTTGAACTGCCAAACGATGGTCCAACTGAAATATTCCACTAGCGGTCTCATTCCCTGCTGGTCAGTAAGCAACAAGAAATGATAATAAAGCTTGCGAACTAACCCTGACGCGGAAAGGGATTCGCTCGATTCACTCAATCCCGGACAGGGGACTGGCAAATACGATGGAGATGGAAAAACTCGTTTCACTCTGCAAACGTCGCGGATTCTTGTTTCAATCCAGCGAAATCTACGGCGGCTTTAACGGCTTCTGGGACTATGGCCCTCTCGGTGTCGAACTTAAACGCAACGTTAAGAATGCCTGGTGGACCGACATGGTCACAGGGCATGACGACCTGTCAATCGCTGCCGGCGCCCCAGCCACCTACGAATTGACCGGACTGGATTGCACCATTATTATGCACCCGCAAGTCTGGAAATGTTCCGGACACTACGACCTGTTCCACGACCACATGGTCGACTGCCGCGAGTCTCAACGACGTTACCGGCACGACCAGGTTCGCGGACGGTGGGTAGAGGCTAAGGGAGAACGCATCTTCGTGGCAACCGTGGCAGAAACCGCTCAAGAAGAGGAAGACGTAACACGACGTGCCCTAAAATACTACAACTTGCGAAATAAGAATGCTGACCAGTTGCAATGGGATGGTGACTTCCAGTGCCTGACCGAGATATCCGATTTCAGCCAGGTCTTAGGACCTGACTCCAAGTCGCTAAACACGCTAACCGAACCGCGTGAATTCAACCTGATGTTTAAGACCATCGTGGGAGCACTTGCGGGTGAAGAAGGAGCCGCCTTTTTGCGGCCTGAAACAGCCCAGGGAATTTTCGTTAACTTTAAGAACGTACTCGACAGCACACGAGTACGTCTGCCATTTGGCATCGCCCAAGTCGGCAAAAGTTTTCGCAACGAAATTACACCACGCAACTTCACCTTCCGCTCCCGTGAATTCGAGCAAATGGAAATCGAATTTTTCTGTCACCCGGATGCCTCGCCAGACTGGTACCGCTACTGGAGAGATCGGCGATTACGCTGGTACACAGAACTAGGACTGGCCGGTGAACGATTGCGGTTACGCGAACATGACCCGGACGAACTAAGCCATTATTCGACGGGTACCGCCGACATTGAGTACGCTTTCCCGTTCTTACCTGAAAATGAATTCGGAGAGTTGGAGGGAATCGCTCATCGTGGAGATTTCGATCTGCGAAGCCACATGGAAGGCAAGCTGGATCCCAATACCAATCCGCTGGAGCTGGAAACTGATGCTGACGGCAAGCCCGTCTGGCGAGGTAGTGGTAAAGATCTAAGCTACCGGGATGATCTTAGTGGAGAACGATATGTACCCCACGTGATCGAGCCCTCAGCCGGGGCAGATCGTGCCACGCTGGCTTTCCTCTGTGAAGCTTACACCGAAGACGAAGCTCCCGACGAAAAAGGAAAACCTCAAATACGTACGGTAATGAAATTTCATCCCCGTATAGCACCGATTAAAGCCGCCATTTTCCCACTCGTCAAAAAAGACGGAATGCCAGAAGTTGCCCGCGACATCTACGCGGCTCTCAAACCCCATTTCAATGTCTTCTATGACGAGAAAGGGGCCGTGGGAAGACGCTATCGTCGACAAGACGAAGCGGGAACTCCTTACTGCATTACCGTCGATGGCCAAACCCTGAAGGACCAAACCGTCACCATCCGCGATCGTGACAGCCTGGAGCAGTGGCGCGTCTCGATTGACGATTGTGTCGCAGAAGTGCGTCAGCGGATCGGCTAATCAGTTCCCGCTGCGAGACGGAAACAAAGCCCATGAAACCTGCTATCAGCCAAGTTTGTTCGCTGCCGTCCCCCTTCGAAACAGACCTTTGTGATTACGCAACCGGCAACTGGCAAAACATTGAACTCTGGCTAACCAAGCTGGAAATTTATCTCGAATCACACTCCCTGACGGCGGTTCAAGAACTGGCCCAGCAGTACAACCTGGCTTTTCCAGTCGCCAGTTTTCAGGGTGGACTGTTAAGCAGCCCGGGAGAAGCACGGGATGCCGCCTGGAAATCTCTGGCCAGTCGATTGCAACTCTGCCAGGATCTCCAGATCGGTACCCTGGTCGTCGCCTGTGACATCTGGGAACAACCGGGAGAAGCTGCCTTAGAACAGATTCTCGCTGCCCTCAAAGAACTTGCTGAGCAAGCTGCCCAGGCCCAGACATGCATTGCCCTGGAGTTTCAAGCAGAAGCCAAACTAGGCAACAACCTGCAAACGGTGGCATCCTTAGTTGCCGAAGTCAACCATCCACAACTGGGAATCTGCCTGGATGCTTTTCATTTTTACGTGGGGCCGAGCAAGACTGAAGATCTGGCCTGCCTGACTGCAGAAAATCTCTTTCATGTACAACTTTGCGACCTGGCTGATTGCCCACGCGAGATTGCCAAGGATCGTGATCGGATCCTGCCAGGAGAGGGTGATATTCCACTGGCCGCCATCCTGGCGCATTTAAAAACCATCGATTACCAGCGACACCTCTCGATTGAATTACTCAATCCCCAACTTTGGCAAGTTCCGGCCCTGCAATTCGGACAGGCCAGCTGGGCCGCCCTGACGAACTTGCTAGAAAGATCTTCGATCAGCAGTGACCAGCCACCGGAAGAATAATCCCCTCTTTAAGCGGCCTCGCGTTTCTCGGCTCCCTCAGTCAGTATCTCCCATTCCTCTCGCCAGACTTCCCTGAGTGTCTCGGAAACTGCTCCTTCCGAAACTTCTGGTACCTCGCGAAACTCTGGCGACTGGTCACTGACGGGCAATCGCTGGACTACTTCCTGAAACCAGCTTAATTGACCTGTTAGTTGTCGAAGTGACGATTCAGCAGAACGCTGCCGCTGCCAAATACAATCCAGGTGAAAGAGTAAACCAAGCAATAACGACAGTTGACTGGTAAAAAACATCACCTGTCCCGCCAACCATAAATGAGACGATCCAGACCGCAGGCTCCAGCCCATCACCACCGCACTCAACAAGTTCCCTAACAGGCCGATCGATACGCAGGTCCAGCCAACCACGCCCAGCCTGTGGAACGGTCTGGAAGACTTTTCGGTCGCTTCGACCTCTCGTAAATTGTGAACAGGAGATTCGAACGCTGATCGTACCGCAGAGAGCTTGAAATCTTCCAGGGAAGGAACCTCGTTTGCCGACAAGTAATCCAGCCCCATCGTCATCGGACTGTCTCGCCAGGAGTTCCTGGCTGTTCCCTGCAGAGAGGAGTCATTGCTTTCCTGCTCAGACTGCGACGTGTTTGTCAGCAGAGCGTTACAGCGTGCACACCAAATCAATCGGTCGTCTTCGACCGAAGCAATTCCAGGCAAATCCTGTTGGCAATCGCTACACCACATCGTCGCTTCCTTGCTAGTGTTCCATGGCCCACCGGTCTCTTAGTAAAAACCTGCCGGCAGGGGTCCCACCAATGAAAATCGGTGACTAGCAAGGGAAACTGCATCGATTATGTTCCACGGCCAGCGAGAGTTCTGGAGTCTCGTTAAAATAGACCGGTTACAACGGCCATATGCCGTTTGCGGGATCCTGAAGGCTCGCCTGAAAACTGTTGGCGAATCAAGGGGAACCGGCTGGCTGGACCTTCTGCTGGTACTGCAACTTGGCCTTCAGATCACGATCATCTTGCCGCAACCAGCGCACCAGCATTTCGATATCGTGATCCGTTAGCAACTGCGCCTCGGGAGTCGAGAAAGCGGGCATCCGATCGTTCGCCCCCTCCTCGTATCCGTAGAACCGCTCATGTTCGGGATTCTTGATCATGGCCCGCAACCATGCTGCCGAACCGTATCCGGTCAGGTCTGGAGCTGCCCCCAAATCTCCTGCGTCACCGAATTTATGACAGTCCGTACAACCCATCTCTTCGGTCAGCAGTTGACGACCCTCAGTGATCAAACTGGTTTTCCCGTCTTTTTCAGCTTGCCGAATCAAGCCAGCTTCCGCTGAAAGTGCAGCTGCCACCTTGGCGACGTTCTCTTTCTCCTCTGCGCTCAAGTCCGCAAAGGTATCGTGCACAAAGGCAACCATCCCGGCAGAATCGTATTCACCATCTTCATCTTTTTGACCATGTACCGTGTTACCAAAATAATCGGCACTGGCAATTTTCTCCGGTGTCAGCAGGTCTTCAATCCATTTCCGCGAAGCGAAACCATACAAGTTCGGTGCTCCATTGGGAGTAACTTTACCGTCCGCATCAGCTTTGCCAGCCACAGGCCCCGCAACACCTTCACCTTCGTGATCTAGATAGGAATGGCAACTGGCACAACTACGGGCAAACAAACGTGGCCCCATGATTTCAGGATCTTCACGGAGCAGTTTATTGGGACCCTCCAAGGGAATTCCCTGGTAGTCAATCAACTCCTTAATGCGCTCATAATCGTGATGTGCTTGTTCCTTGGCATTCAAGAACTCCTGCGAAGCAGCAACCTTCTTCTGGTCCGCAGCATCCGGATACCAGCGAGCATAATAATCCTGTTGCAAGGCCTGGTAAGTCAGCACCGCAGCAGTAACGAACAAGACCACCAGGAAAACCACATTGAACGCATGCCCCAACTTACGACGGGCCAGCAAGGGCATCATCACCAGGACCAGGAAAACCAGTCCCGGGACCACGATGGCACCAACAAACTCGTTATGGAACAGTTTCAAGGCCTGGAACAGGAAAAGAAAATACCATTCTGGCCTGGCAGCTTTATATCCCTCGGTCGGTTCTGCCGGTCCCGTTAATTCCGCTCCTCCGCGCCACCAGACAATGACAATCACAGCAGCAAAAAGAACCAGGCAAGCCAGTCCATCCTTGAGCACCTGTTGTGGCCAAAAATATTGATCAGGCCGTTTCGGGGAGCTTTCCGACGTGATTCCATGTTTCCGGAACATCGCCAGGTGCAAAGCCAGCACGCCGACAAACAGGGCTGGCAACACCCCTGCATGCAAGGCGAAGAAACGGGTCAGGGTAAAGTGACCGTATTCAGCACCACCCACCACTTCTCGCTGCATTGACATGCCAACGACCGGCGGTAGAGCCATCAACTCGGTAGCAACCTTCGTGGCAAAATAACCCTTCTGGTCCCAGGGTAGCAGGTAGCCAGTCAAGCCTAGCCCCATCGTAAGCAACAGTAACACCAGCCCTAGCCAATAATTAATCTCACGTGGCTTTTGGTAAGCCTTATCCCAAATCACCTGTAACATGTGCACGGGCATCAAGACGACCATCGCTTGAGCCATGAAATGATGAACCCCTCGTAAAACCCAACCACCGGGAACCACGTTTTGGATGTGGTAGACACTGGCCCAGGCATTCTGACTGCCGGCACTGTAGAACATCCAGAGAAACATGCCCGTGATGATCTGTGTCACGAAGGCAAAGACGAGCATGCTTCCGGAAACGTAACGCCAGCGTGCGCCACCCGGTATATTCTCGTATAACGATTCATGCACCAGCTGCTTGACACCCGTGCGGTCATCGATCCAATTGACGAGCCATTTCATAGAACTGCTTATGCCTTCCTGATTTTACTTGCCCGGCCAGTATAAAAATCAAAGAACTCAACCCAGACCTCACCCTTCGCCAGTTTCTCATCGTTGACGTTAAGGCGATCAAGTGGCCGAGGACTCGGATTGTGACTTCCTTCTGCATCTCGCTTGGTACCATCTGTATTGAAGGAACTGTTGTGACAGGGGCAGAGGAATGCCGAGGCCGCTTGTTCATAGGAAACAGAGCAACCGGCATGCGGACAAGTTGCGTGAAACGCGACCACGCCCCATTTCTTGCCAGCATCATCAACGAAAGCCTGGCCACCCTCAGTGGCTGCATCCTGTTTACTCAAGTAGATCGCTCCAATCGGCTGGTCCGGAACAAAGTTCCAGGCATCGAATTTATTTGCGATCACTTCGAAGCGGCGGGGCAGCCCATCATCCGAAAGTGAGTCAATCGTGGTTACGAAGTATTCATCAGCACTCCCCCCCGCGCCACCATCACCACGAGAGAACTTTTCCGGGATTTTGCGAGAACGAAATGGCTCACACAAAACCGCGTACAAGCCGATCGCCAGCGGCCCTAAACTGGCCAGCCCACCGACCACCACGGCAGCGATCTCGACGAGAAAGCTCCGTCGTTTTTCGTCCGATTGACTAACCTGATCTTCTTTTGTCTCTGTGCTATCTGACATATATGTTCATCCTATCCATGTGTGGATCCACCGCCACGGCCAGGGGCTGTGAACAAGGACCGTTGCACACAAAGTCACCGTCTTAGTCTGAAGTTATGCCCGCCCGCTAAGCAGACCGACACAACTCAATCATGCAGGGGTGAAGTGAAGTACCGCTGCCAGCATTCTCGCCGCTGACAAACGGCATCTCGGTGGTGGAATTCGGGGGGCAATGAAAAATGCTGTGTTCTTCGTCGTCACACCCCGGGCAAGTTGTCTTCCTTTCCTTGTCTGTTCGCTCCAAGCTTTCACAGCGTGTGGATTATTGCATCTGTTGGCGGACAGCGTCAAGAACTGAGGCCGAGACCTCTTCAAAGGAACCTTTCACAAACGCACCCGCCGCCGCATGATGGCCGCCACCGCCAAAAAGCCCTGCCATTTGGCTGCAATCCAACTGACCACGACTGCGAAAACTGATCTTCACGCCGCCGTCAGGCTGTTCAAGCAAAATCACGGCCACTTCGACCCCGTCGACCAAAAACAGGTTATTTACCACGTCTTCGGTGTCACTGAGCAACGCCCCAGTGGTGGCAAAATCTTCCTGTCGCAAGTAGGTATGAGCCAACAGGCCTCCCTCCTCAACTGTAATGTGCGCGAGGGCCACACCACGCAATTTAAGTCGCGGCAAGGTATCTCGCTCATAAAGTTGCCGGTAAACCTCCGAGGGACTAACACCCACACCCAGCAACTGGGCAGCACATTCGTAAGTCTTCTCTGTCACGGAATTAAATCGAAACCAGCCGGTATCAGTCGCCAAGGCAGCAAATAACGGGACACCCATTTCAGCGGTCAGTTCAACGCCCAGATGTCCTGCTGCCTCAACAACCAGCCGTCCGGTTGCCTCAGCTTCAGGATTCTTAAACAACTGGGCTCCTAAGTCATCTTCGCTGACATGATGATCAAGGACCATTTTCGGTACATCTAGCGATCGAATCACATCTCCCATCGGTCCCAGCTGTCCCCAAGCACTCGTGTCAAGAATCATGATCGCATCAATCTCTTGCAGATCTTCCAGGGTCACACCATGTCCGATGACTTCGATACGATTTTGCGGATCGATAAATGCCAGGTTAGGAGGTGTCACATCACCGTTGACAATTCTGACATCCTTTCCCAAGGCTTCCAGGATACAGGCCATCCCCAACTCGCTACCCAGCGCATCACAGTCCGGGCGGACATGGCTGATCAGTAAGAATCGTTGATGCTGTTGAATTGCCGACGCGAAATCAATCCAGTTGATTGCCATAAAATCACATACTCACTTTGTTTGAAGCTGTGCTGCTTGTTGCACATCCTGCCGTAATTGTTCTTGTAATGACTCTTTCGAATCAAACGTCTGTACCCCACGGATACGCTCCATGATATCGACTTCCAGGGTTTGACCGTACAGGTCTCCTTCAAAACCGACTAAATGTACTTCGAATTTAACCTCATTTTCCTCAAACGTTGGATTGCTACCGACGTGAATGGCCGCTGGCCAGTCACGACCCTCCCAATGGGTGCGCCCCGCGTAAACACCAAATCCCGGTACGAGATTCTCAACCGCTGTCAAATTTGCCGTTGGAAACCCAATCGCGGCACCTCGTGCTGCCCCCCGTCCAACAATCCCCCGAACTCGGTATGATCGTGCCAGCAATTGCCCAGCCAGGGCCAGTTCACCAGCCTGCACCAGCTTACGGATTCGACTACTGGAAATCATATCTCCTGCCTCTGCCACCGATTCAACTACCTGCAAGCCAATTTGAGCCAGTTCACAATGCTCTCTCAATGTATCAATCGTTCCCTGACGATCATGGCCAAAACAAAAATTAGCCCCTTCAACCATGGTGCGAGTATTCAAACGTCCACAAACCACCTTCTCAAAGAAAGCTTCGGGGGACAGTTCGAGAAACTGCTTATCAGTCGGATAAGCAACGACCAGGTCGACTCCCAACTGCTGTAATAATTCTGCTTTCCGCTCCACCCAAACAAGCGGCACCGGAGCTAATTCAGGCCTTAAAACCGTGACTGGGTGGGGATCAAAGGTAAAAACAACTGCCGGGCCAGCAACTGCCTGGGCTGCACTTACAAGTTCTTTGACGAGCGCCGCATGGCCCAGGTGCACGCCATCGAAATTCCCGATAGTCAATGCGCCCGCCTGAAATGTGTCCGGCAGTTCGTCCAGGTCCCGAATAAATGTCACTTTAAAGGAATTTCCCCAACCTTATGACTGGCTGCCCCGAAGGAACCCTTCGGCAAGCTGACTATTATGGAATGTCCTCTCGGAATGTTCAACCGCTACCCTCAGGTGCTCAAAGACCACCAGGAGTTCATTCTCGAGGTAATAAACCGTCCATCATGTGGACCTCTCGTGCTCGCTAATTGCAGCCGGCAAAAACTGCACCAGGTCGCTGGCAATCATGCCGGCTTGCCCCAACTGCTCGGCAGCCAGGTCACCCGCACGCCCATGTAGATAAACTCCCAGGCAAGCTGCCGACCAAGGATCCAATCCCTGACAGACCAACGCTGTAACGAGTCCGGTAAGTACGTCACCGGAACCACCAGTAGCCATCCCCGGATTACCCGTATCGTTACAAAAAGAGTGCTGGCCATCAGTGACTAGTGTCTGATGCCCCTTCAAGACGATTACTACCTGATATTTTTGCGCCAGCTCACCTGCCAACGCTTCATCAGCCGTCCGTTCTCCCGTTGGCTTGAGATACTGAAACTCTCCCGGATGGGGTGTCAGGATTCGTGGCCCAGCCGGCGCTGCCAGCGCTTCTTCACGCTGTCCCAAGGCATAAATCGCATCCGCATCAAGAATCAAGGGTTTTTCAAGATTCTCATATAACCAGGCAACCAGCTCTACCAAAGCATCACTGCGCCCGAGGCCAGGCCCACAGGCCCAACAAGTGAAATCGGACTGACGCTCCTTGATCAACTCCAAGGCCGCAGCATCCACACGCCCTCCCGGGTCCTCGGTCAAAGCCCATGTCATATAAGAAGGCTCGTAAGCAGCTACTACGGGCTGACAAGCCGCTGGCACCCCCAGGGTCACAAGGCCCGCACCTCCACGCAACGCTCCCATACCAGCCAAGCCGATTGCACCGGTCATACCAGGGGAACCACCAATGAGCACGGCTCGCCCATAATCCCCCTTATGGCTGGCAGCTTCTCGCGGCGGTAGTTGAGGAAGTTTCATCACCCGATTCCGTAGCCAGCGTGACTTAACCTTCTAGCGAAAGCGAATCGTGACGAGTGGGGTCTTTAACATGAACGATCATCCCGGCCACGTAGGCTGCCTTGAATCCAGCATCGATATTCACCACTGTGACATTGGATGCACAACTGTTGAGCATTCCTAAGAGGGCCGCGACTCCACCAAAACTGGCGCCATAACCGACACTTGTCGGCACGGCGATAATCGGACAATCGAGATGACCTCCTACTACGCTCGGCAAGGCGCCTTCGAGCCCGGCAACCACGATCACGGCATCCATCAACCGCAAGGTGTCAAGATGTTCCAGCAACCGCTGCGGTCCTGCAACACCTACATCCGCAATGAACTCCGTAGTGATTCCCATCCAGGCCAGTGTCTCACAGGCCTCTTCAGCAACCGCACGATCACTAGTACCGGCCGTGACCACAGCGACTCGACCATAACGTTCGTTCGATGAATCGCCATTATCCGCTAGAAGCGTCCGGAAAGTGCGGGCCAGTGGATTATGAATCCCCTCTGGAAATTCAGCAGTCAGTAATGCCGCTTGCTCGTCGGTCACGCGAGTCACCAGCACCGGGAAGGATTCAAAAAGCAGCTTGCGGACAATCTCCACGACAGTTTGCGGTTGTTTCCCTTCGCCATAAACAACCTCCGGGAAGCCGCAGCGTCGCTCTCGGTCTAAATCCAAACTGACCTCTTTGGAAAACTCTCGCTGGGCATCTGTAGAAGTTGCCCGCAGTCGTTGCACGAAATCGTCAACCGACAATTTGCCAGCTAACAACTGTTCTGCCAATTCCTGTAAGGTCTGTGGTTTCATCATCTTTCCTCTGCTTTATGCATGGTAGTCGCTGCCACCAATGCAAGGGAATAGGCTGACCCTATTTTGCCCCAATATCTGCAGTAAAAGCAGGAAATTGTTCCACTTCGAGGTGACCCGCCAGGGCCTACTCTGCGTAGACCCCGCTAGTGGTAAAAGCTCCACATATCGACCTAAATGATCTTGGCAACCTGAGGTTCAATAGCCAGAATCGACCCTCAACGTGACCCCCGTAAAAGAAGGTCTTCAGAAAATTCACTCTGAGCACTCCGGCTCCTGACCAGTTCCCACATGACAACAACGGCCAATTCCAACAACGCAACTGCTGACCGTCCACTTACGGTCTCTTGTTTCCTGCCTTCCCTGGCAGGCGGTGGCGCTGAACGGATTACAGTAAACTTACTCCAAGCGCTCCAGGATTTCCCCGTCCAGTTGGAACTGGTGCTGGCCAATGAAAGTGGCCCTTACCTGGGAGATGTTCCAGCAACCGTACCGATTATATCCCTTGATGCCAGGCACGTTCGTCATGCAGTTCGTCCGCTGGCTGTCCATCTTAAAAAACGACATCCTGACATTTTGTTGTCCCATTTAAGCCACGCCAACCTGGCCGCTGTACTGGCTCGAAAACGCTCTCGGACCTCAACCCGACTGATGCT
>CAZXJC010000542.1:0-7798 GCA_964640885.1 uncultured Pirellulaceae bacterium
CTCGTTTGACCGCTTTGCCACACTGCAGGCAGGCCTTTTCGACGGTGACCAGCATACCGGCAGGTGGTACCTGGCCATTAATTGCACAGGCGTTCAGGCGAGGATCGTCGTGAATCACTTCCGCCGAACCTGTTACTCGCAGTGTCTCTAGCACTCCCGGTACAAGGAATAACAGGGCCACCCGTTGGCGTTCGGTCACGTTGGTCAGGCTGTCCAGCCGGTTATTGCCTCGTCGATCGGGCAACAAGAGTGTTGCTGGGTCCAGGACCGCTACCGAACCGGGTGGATCACCTCGTGGCGAGACATCCAGAGAGTCATCCTCGTTAAGGGTGGCAATACAGTAGAAGGAAGAACAAGCGATCACCGCCTGGCAATGTTCGTCGAGCGTCTCCATGAATTTCTGCTGTGAGAGCAGTGACGGTTCGTCGTAAAAACCTCGTAAATCGTCAACGGTCTCAACCCGATTGACCGGCTGTTCGCTCATCCCGATTCTGTCTCGCTTTCCACCACGTGGTTGCGTGCCGTTGAAATCGTCAGCTCGTTATTCGACGCGTAATCCTGGTACCACGGCGTTGGTGGACTGTCGAACTGAATTGTCATGCGACAACACTCGTCCGGCACCCACGAAGTAAGTATGGTGGCCATCGACGATGAGGTTATAGGTTTTTACTTTGCGGCCGGTTTCCAGGAATTGCACCGGTACAACCCCGTTCATGGTATGCAGCTGCATTCCCGATTTGAGTTTTCGGCTTTTGACCCAGCCATCTCCGGAAACCCAGAACAGGTGTCCACCACTGGTTTCTAAGTGGTGCTGGCCGTAGTGGATCTTGACCGTTTCGCCGGCTGGTCGAACGGTTGTGCGGGTGACCGGTTGATAACTCAACTCACCCGTTTCGGGACTTTGTGAAAGGACCAGGTCACCTACCTGGATGGTTTCGATGGCCTGTTTTCCTTGCCAGGTCCAGATGAGTGTACCGGCAGCCAGGCAATCAAAACGGCCACGTGGAGCTCCACTGGAGCCGCTCCCTCCGGCACCTCCACTGGCGGAACCGTCACGGTCGGAGACGACGACGGTTTCAGCGCGGTAGATTGAATTTGTCGGCTTGTTGCCAGGAATAAATACTTCGTTGGTTTCATTCCACCAACTCCACCAGGCATCCGGTTTGGCTGCCAGTTTTTGATCGAGGGAACTGTTCAGCGTGGCACAAATGCGATTATTCAACGTTTGCGTTTGGAAATTCTGTCGCATTACCTGTCGTTCACGGTTCATGGCTGCCATCAGGGTGCCAGCCAGGGTGCGGCTGAGTGTTTCATTGGAATCCCCTCCGGGTCTGCTTTGACGACGGAAGTTGGTGTCGAGTACGACCAGTTCGTTTTGGTCTTGTCCTTCGCGGACAAACATGTGGCGATACATGAGCTGGCCATCCCGGGTCGGGGTGAGCATCATGCGGGAATTAACCGGTGTGTACATGCAGGCGAGCAGGGCCGGGACGTAATCGTCCGGGTTACGCTCTTTCAAGTAGTTTGCCGACTGTTCTTGCACGGCTGCTGACGGGCTGGTGATGGCGATGCGTGCCAGGGCACGGGTTGCCTCGTAATCGGAGAGCCGCTGCAGTGTCTCGATGGCCAACAGTGCCGCAGGTTCACTGTCGCGGGCCAGGATTTGTTCCAGGGCGACGATCGCGCCACTGTCGTTGATGGCAAGGACCCGCTGCCGGGCGGCGGCCCGCTGAGTTGGGCTGCCGTTACGAAACTGTTTTCGCAGCTTTTCAATACGTGGTCCCCAGGTGGAGAAGTTCTTGCGGTCGGCAACGACCCGCTGCTGAGCCTGTTGTAGTTGGGTCGATGTTACCCACTGCCCGTTAATCTGGCGAAACCCGAGCTTCGTTCTCGCCAGTCGGTGATTGGCATCGAAATCCAGCACGCGCGTCAAGTGAGCTCGTTCCTGTTCGGCCAGTCCCTTTTTATGACACCAGTCAGCCAGTTCGAGGTTGCCGTTGATCGTGTCTCGGACTTGGGATCGCTGCTTGATGTAGAGTGCGATACGGGGATCTTCCTTGAGCAGGGCAGGCAATTGTTCCGCGTCTACCCATTCTTTTTGGTATTGGACACATCCCTGGTGCCATTGTGCTGGGGCATATTGGGCGTCGATTTGCCGAGCTGCTTTCAACAATTCAGCTCTTTCGCTAAGCCCGCCGTAAATTTCGTTATGGAGCGCTTGCTTGACGAGTTGGGTGGCCTGTTGTCGTCGCTCTGCCTTGGTGGCTGCAGTCACTCCGCTGGTAAGCAGCATGGTAACGGCCAGGCTGGCCAGTACGATCTGTTGCCAGCTAACAGGTGATTGATGTTGTCCAGCTCGTTTAGCAAGTCGTGTCATGGGCTCACTCTCCTTTTGTACGGCAGTCAAGACAGCTGACGATGGGTCCCAGGACTGTTGACTGTTTCCGTATGGTTTCAACTCAGTTGGCCGGCCAGCAACCGCAGAACACAATTTTAGCGACCAACACTTTTGATCATAGCGAAGTAGCCGGAGATTGGCAAACAATCGGCAACTCGGTGAAACCTGGCCGGTCCGACTTTGCTAAGCGTTTTCAGTAGTTTTCTTTAACAGGGCGCTTAGCTGTCAGCTGGCGAGGGGTCGTCCGCCAGCGAATCGTTCAGGGAGAAGACGGTATGGGCAGTCCCGATCGGGATGATGAAGATCTTGCCGTCTCCCATGCGTCCGGTCCGGGCCACTTCGACAATGCCGCGGACGGTTTCTTCTACCCGGGCGTCATCGATCCACATCGATATTTCGACCTTGGGCAGGAAGGCAGTGGAGTACTCACTATCTTCGTACTGGTCGAGATAGCTTTTTTGTCGTCCGTACCCTTTGACTTCGCAGACATTGAGCGCTTCGAGGGGGGCACGTTTAAGTACCTCGAGGACTTTTTCTGCGAGATACGGTTTAACGATAGCGACGACTTGTTTCATCGCACGGCCCGAAGGTTAGCTGAAGAAGTTTTCACCGAACAGATCCAATTCTGGTCCCGTTTCCACTTCGATATCTCCGAGTACCTTGATCATGCATGCGAGTCGCATGGTATCTTCATTGCCCACATAGGCCATGAGGGGAATGGGGTCTGGCCCGGGATATTTGAATTTCAGTTTTTCCCGTACCGTCATGGGATTGGTGTTTTCCATCCCCTTGGTTACCAGCACGCGACAGGTACCACACATGCCAAATCCATGGCAGTTGAATATTTTGTTGATACCGGCACCGATGCCGTTGATTCCCAGGTTGGTGTTGATCTTATGCGAACTGTGGCTGGCACACTTGCGCAGATTTGCCCCGTGAGGAACTTCTACGATCTTGTTTTCTTTGACGAACGTGACTTTATGAGTTTGTGAATTGCTCATGCGTTGCGATCCTGCAATCCTGGGTCCGGACTCTGCTACTGGTTGTAGTGCCTGACACTTTACCGCGCCAAGTTCGTTGCGCTAAGTACAGTTCTCCGTTTGTTGACCGTTGTCTGCCATCTTAGCGTCTCTTTACCTGTGGGCGTTTTTCTGTCACGATGTGCCGCCAGAGAATGACTTTAGCAGAACAACCGAGAGGTTTTTGAGGAATTCATGATGGCGGAACGATCATCTCATCAGAAGAAAGTGATCCGTAACTACTACGAGCAGCGGGATTCGATTGCTTTGCAGCGGGTCCAGGAGTTGGTGACCGACCTTTACCTGGCCAGTGGCAAAGGACGGCAGCGCCATTGGAAAAACCTGGGGATTCACCTGGAAAAACTGGGTATTAAACCGGCCCAGATTGAGCATTTGCAAGCCCAGGATAATCCCGAGTTAGTTGCCCAATTGGTCCAGCGTCTCTTGGATAAGGCTTAAGTGATGCCTCATAGCTGGAGTTTCTTCACGTCCGGACAACTGGTGTTTGGATCGGGGGCCATTGATCAGTTGGGCGCCTGGTTCCAACGTCAGCGGTTGCAGCGAATCCTGGTGGTAACCGACCAGTCTCTGCAGCAGGCTGGGGTGGTTTTGCCGGTTGAGCAGCAGTTAGCTGCCGCTGAGTTAGAGTTCAGGATTTTTGCTGGCGGTTGTGCAGAGCCTTCCCTGGAGATTGCCGACCAGGCGTTGGCCGAGGCGATCCCCTGGAAACCGGATGCTGTCCTGGGACTGGGAGGCGGCAGCAATATGGATTTGGCGAAAATTGTCGCTACCGTGTTGAGCCATGGTGGCAAACCCGCGGACTATTTTGGTTTTGACCAGGTCCCGGGCCCCGTGTTGCCACTGGTTTGCGTTCCTACCACGGCAGGAACGGGGAGTGAAGTTTCTCACGCTGCCGTCCTGACCGATACCGAGAATGAAATCAAGGTTAGTACGATGAGCAACTACTTGCGCCCGGATTTGGCGCTGGTCGATCCCGTGCTGACCTATTCCTGTCCGCCCCAGGTGGCAGCCGATAGTGGCATTGATGCGTTGACCCATGCGATTGAAGCTTACACGGCGGTTGACTATGACCGCATGCAAATTCCAGCCGGGGAGTCATCCAGTTACACAGGTCGCCAGCCGCTGGGAGATTGCCTGTCTGAAAAATCAATCACCCTGATCGGTCAGCACCTGGTCAATGCTGTGACTGATCCTGAAGACCACCAGGCGCGTGACGCCATGTCGCTGGCCGCTACGCTGGCCGGGATGGCCTTTTCGAACTGTGGCGTGGCGCTGGTCCACGCGCTGGAATACCCGCTGGGCGGAACGTTGCACTGTTCCCATGGTGCCGGCAATGGCTTGCTGTTGCCCTACGTGATGCGTTTCAATTTACCGGAACGCGAGTCGACGATGGCCCGCATCGCGCAACTGCTGGGGTGTGATCTCGACGGGATGGATCAGCCAACGGCTGCCGAGGAGGCAATTCTCAAGGTCGAACAACTGCGTCAAGCGATCGGCATTCCGCATCGCATCCGGGAATTGGGTGGTCAGCAGGAACAGCTGGCAGGATTTGCGGAGAAATCGTTTGCTATTAAACGGTTGCAATGGGTAAACCCGCGGCCCTCGAGCTACGAGGACCTGCTGGGAATCCTGCAGGCGGCCTTTTAGTAGATGTTTCCACCCTCGCGTAACATGGTCAGGGTTTGCGTCGCACCACGTATTGTCCGCTGAGTCGGTCCAGTAGTTGTCCCATTTCCAGGGCGCTGATCGTGGAGAGTACGCGGGCTGCTGGCAAACCACTTTGCTGGACAATGAAGTCGATACTGGTGGCCCGTTCTTCTACTAAATCCAGTACCGTTTGCTCCTGGCTGTAGAGTTGTAGTTCGCGGGGATGAAACAGTGAACGACCCCGGTGATCCGTCGCCGGCTGTGCGAGGGGGCCCAGGGCCTCCAAGACATCGCTCGCCGACTCCACCAGCGCGGCTCCATCTTTGAGCAACAGGTGACAACCACGTGCCCGGTGACTGTCGACTTGGCCGGGTACAGCCAGCACTTCCCGACCCTGTTCCATCGCATGTCGTGCTGAGATGAGAGCCCCGGATCGGCTGGCTGCCTCCACGACAATCACGCCCAGGCTCAGCCCACTGATCAAGCGGTTGCGCTGCGGAAAGGCTCCCCGCGTCGGTGGACTGAGCGGCGGGAATTCACTTAACACGGCCCCCTGAGCAGTGATTGATTCTGCCAGCTTACGATGTTCCTGGGGGTAGGTATTGAGAACGCCGCTTCCCAGGACAGCCAGGGTGCGGCCCCCGGCCGAGAGTGCACCGCGATGCGCCGCGGCGTCGATACCGCGGGCCAGGCCACTGACAATGGTGAAGCCAGCCTGCGATAGTTCTTCGGCTAGCCGGTAGGCAGTCTGCAGTCCATAGTGACTGGGTCGCCGCATGCCAACGATGGCAATGCTGAGAGCATCGGGCGGTTTGAGCGGACCACGGCAAAAGAGGATTCCCGGTGGATCGTGGATTTCGTTCAGTAGTGCTGGATAAGTTTCGTCGGTCGACAGCAGGATTTCGACCTGCTCTTGCTGGCAGCAGTCGATGATTTGTCCAGCGGCCTCGACCTGCTGTTGCTGAACCAGGGTGTGCCGGAGTTTTGTTCCCAGCCCCGGGACCGAGCGGAGTTCTTTTTCCGAAGCTGCCAGTACGCCGACGGCTGACTGGAAATGCGCGACCAGAAGCTGGTAGTGTCGTGGACCGATTCCAGGAATAAGAATCAGCTGGAGGGCAGCCCGGTGTTCGTCGGTCACGCGGGTCATCGTCGAAACGTTGTGAAATGCCAGTCTCCAGTCCCTTCATGGTGAGCAGGTGATTCGCCTGCTGCAACTGACCCCGCCCCGGGAGCTAGTAAGTCTAGAAACTGTGGTGGGAGGAGCAAGAGCTGCCTGGCTCCCATTTGCCGTAAGACTGACAGGCTGCTGGCAGCCCAATCGGGATCTCGTTTATGAGGATGAGATCGGTTGAGGTTTCCAGAGTTGTACGCCGCTACCGTTTTCGTCCGGATAGCGACAATGGCCTGCTTCCACGGAGACGCCACTGGCAATATCTTCTCGCAGCAGTACAGCTCCGTCCATGTCGACGTAATCAAGCAGTGGCAGCAGTTGGGCAATGGCAGAGATGCCAACGGTTGATTCGGTCATACAGCCGACCATTACCTTCAGGTCAAGTTGACGTGCCTGTTGGATCATTCGCCTGGCGGGAGTCAGGCCGCCACACTTCACCAGCTTGATGTTGATGCCATGAAAACCTTCCTGGCAGCGCTGGACATCTGCTTCGACCAGGCAGCTTTCGTCGGCGATCACCGGCAGTACGGACTCAGCGCGAACCTGTTGCATCGCTTCCCATTGGTTTGCTTCCATCGGTTGCTCGATGAATTCAACGTTCAGCTCTTTTAGCTGGTGGGAATTAGCAATCGTCTCTTCGGCGGACCAGGCACAATTTGCATCAACACGAAAGGTAGCATCCGTATGCTGGCGGAGGGTACGAACGATTTCGCAGTCATCCGAGGTGCCGAGTTTGATTTTATAGATTGGCCAGTCTGGAAACTCCTGCATCTTGCTGACCATGACATCGATCTCGTCGATGCCGATGGTGTAGTTGCTGATTGGCAGTGAATCTGTTTCGAGTCCCCAGAGCTGGTAGACCGGTTGTTGCCGTAGCTTTCCCCAGAGGTCATGAGCTGCCAGGTCGAGGGCGCACTGGGCGAACGAATTCTGATTTAACTGGGGAGCCAGCAGTTGCCAGAACTCGGCTGGATCGGTCAGTTCGTGGGAAGTGACTGCGGGACGGACAGCTTCCAGGGCGGTGGCCATGTTTTGCAGAGTAAAGCCGTAATAATCATTGGTCGTGGCTTCGCCATAGCCACTGAAACCGTCTTGTTGCAGTTCCACGATGAGTGTTTTTTGGACGTCAATGGAGCCACGAGAAATCGTGAACTGATGTCTCAGGGGGAGATCAAATTCATGGAGGATAAGTTTCATGGTTTCAAGAGTGTCTGTTGATGGTTTAGAACGGCGTCCCTAAGTTTGTCAGGTCCGTCCCGGAAAACGTCACAGACGGGCAAGTTCATTTCTGCTTCCACCCGGTCACGTTCTGCTGCTGCTTCGGCGGGGGTAAGGCGACGGCTGTTCATGGAGATACCAATCACGGGGCAGGGTTGATGGAGACTCGCCATGGTTTCGTTCAACTCGCGTATCCGGGAAAGTGGTGGGATTGCCAGATGTTCCACGCCGGTGATTGTTTCGCGCCCCACTTCGTAGCAGAGGATGAGGGCGTGCGGTTGGCAGCCATGGAGCAGGCCGAGTGTAACGGCTGAGTAGGACGGG
>CAZXJC010000543.1:0-2563 GCA_964640885.1 uncultured Pirellulaceae bacterium
ACTCCAGGTGTGGATGGGCACAACCATTCGTTGCGCCCAGTGCCACGACCACAAGTATGATCCGATATCCCAGGAGGAGTTCTTCAAGTTCTTTGCGTTCTTCAACAATAGCGAAGATGCTGATCGGCGCAACGAAGACCCGCTGCTAACCGTACTGCCCGAATCGATGAAACAGCAGAAGTCTGAAATAGAAACTCAAATGGTGAAACTGCGGAGCCAGCTGACACCGACTCCAGCGGCCCTGGCTGCGAAACATATGGAGTGGGCTGAGTTGGCAAAGCGAGACTATTCCTGGCAGACCCTCCTGCCGAAGAAACTTGGCTCACAGTCCGGCACGCATTTAACCGCTAGCGCTGACGGCCAGATCATGGCCTCCAAGTCAACGCCCGCCACCGACACTTACTCTCTTGAATTTGAAACCGACATGGCTGGAATCACCGGCCTGCGGCTCGAGGCTTTGCCAGCGGACGGCCTTCCCAAAAAGGGTCCTGGCAGGTCGAGTGGCGGTAATTTTGTACTTTCCGAATTACGCGTTCTCGACCAATCCGAATCTAAACAAAAGCGTCAGGGCCGTTTTGTGAGGCTGGATCTGCCAGGCCAGGGAAAGATGATTCACGTGGCCGAGGTTGAAGTCTTCAGCGCAGGCAAGAACGTCGCGCGGGACGGTAAGGCGACGCAATCCTCCACGGATTTTGGCGGTCCTGCCGAGCGGGCAATTGATGGCAACACTGACGGTACCTATACCAAAAACAGCGTGACGCATACCGCCATCAGCACCAACCCCTGGCTGGAAATTGACCTCGGCGCCCTTAAGCCAATCGACCAAATCGCTATTTGGAATCGTACCGACAACAACCTCCAATCGAGGCTCAATGGATTCATCCTGTCAGTACTAGACGAAAAACGGGACGTCGTTTGGAAGGCAACGTATGCGACGGCACCGAAGAAAGACCTTGTTGCCGATCTAAGCGGCGCCCTGGTGGCGATTATTGCCGATGCGACCGCCGACCATGAACAACCCGGTGGCGGTAAAACCTCCCCCGCAGGCGGTTGGCTGGCCCGGCAGGCTATCGACGGTGACGACAAAACCAAAATGGCGGGCTGGGCGGTAGGCGGACGAATAGGAGCCGCCAGTCTAGCCGTCTTTCAGTTCAAGGAGCCTCTCGGAAAACCTGGTGAACTGACGAAGTTTACCGTTACTCTTTCCCAGCAATATGGCGAGCAGCACACGCTCGGGAATTTCCGCCTCTCTGCGACAAACACGAACGGTCCGATCGCTTTACTCCCGGCAACCGTCACACCGCTACTAGCGCGTACCTATGACAAACTTGCACCAGCGGAGAAGAAGCTCATCCTCAACTACTACACGCGCATCGTTCCACCGGCAAAAACCGTCACGGATCAGTTAGCAGCGCTTAAAAAGAAAGCTGACGGCCTCAAGGGTGTTACTGTTCCTATCATGCGAGAACTGGCAGCCGGTAAACGGCGAAAGACCCACATACAGATACGCGGCAACTTTTTAGCCAAGGACAAGGAGGTTACCGAGGGGACCCCCGCAATTTTCCACGCCCTTCCGCCTGGAGCGCCGGTTAACCGCCTGGGCGTAGCCCAATGGCTAACCAGCCGAGACAACCCGCTGACTGCACGGGTGGTCGTGAATCGCTACTGGGAGCAACTCTTCGGGCGCGGCCTGGTGGCCACGAGCGAGGAATTCGGAACGCAAGGTGCTCTGCCAACGCATCCGGAATTGCTGGATTGGCTGGCAGTTGACCTTATGGAGAACGGCTGGGACGTAAAGCGGTTGCTAAAAACTATTGTGATGAGCGCTACTTATCGCCAGTCCAGTGCCGTCGTTGGCGAGGCGGCGACTATAGATCCCGACAACCACTTGTTGGCCCGCGGACCTCGCTTTCGATTGTCGGCTGAAATGATTCGCGATCAGGCACTCGCCGTGAGCGGCCTCTTGAGCAGAAAAATGTACGGGCCCAGTGTGCGTCCACCGCGCCCCAACCTCGGGCGCAAGGCAGCCTTTGGCGGCTCCACTGACTGGGCCACCAGTGCTGGCGAAGACAAATATCGCCGTGGCCTTTACACCTCCTGGCGACGCAGCATTCCTTATCCCTCGATGGCTGCCTTCGACGCCCCCTCACGAAACGTCTGCACCATTCGACGCGTTCGAACCAATACGCCGTTACAGGCCTTGGTCACACTTAACGATCCCGTCTATGTAGAGGCGGCTCAACGTTTCGCACGTCGCGTGCTAAGCCACTCAGCTAATGACCTTGCAGCGCAACTTGACTTTGCGTTCCAGCTCTCTCTTTCGCGGCCACCGGAAAAGAGCGAAACTGATCGCCTTATGCAACTGCACACAGCACTGAAAGAACGTTATTCCCAGGAATCTGAATTAGCAACACAGATGGCCACCTCGCTGGCTGGACCAGCGCCGAAGGAAGTCTCCCTCGCTGAACTGGCGAGTTGGACGGTGATCTGTAACGTCTTATTGAATCTCGATGAAACGCTGACCAAAAGGTAACGGAACTGAGCCATGAATCCCCATCTAGAC
>CAZXJC010000544.1:0-4505 GCA_964640885.1 uncultured Pirellulaceae bacterium
CGGATCCAGATGGCAACGGCAACTGGCGAGTGGGTGTCCTTTCAGGGAGAGGCCGGCAGTACGGTAATCGGCCCGTACTTCTTCATCTAGTGTCATCCTGGGTAGGGAAGAGGGTGGTTCTTCGGGATCAGGCAATGACTCGAAAAGTGGTAACGGATGTTCTTTGATGGGTTGGCCGAGAGCTTGCCAGATAGCCTGGCGACGATGAAAGCCAAGAGATGTGAAAGCATCTGCCTCTGCCAGTTGCATCAGGGCAGTTTGCATTAGCCCGGTTCGCTGTTGGAAATCGGTCCAGTTAAGAAAAGGTTTGTCGGAACGTGCCAGGGTAATTTGTTGGACTGTATTCCAGGGTAAACCAGCGACGGTTCGCATGCCCAGTCGCAGGGCGAGAGAATTTGTGGTTGAGACATGTTCTAAGGAACAATCCCAGTCGCTGTGATTGATGTCAATGGGAAGGACCAGCACGTCATGCCGTTGCGCGTCCTGGATTAATTGCGAGATTCCATAAAATCCCATCGGCTGGCTGTTGATCAGGGAAGCGGTGAAAATGGCTGGGAAATGATGCTTGAGCCATGCCGAGACATAAACCAGCAGAGCGAAGCTGGCCGCGTGCGATTCGGGAAAACCGTATTCCCCAAATCCCCGGATTTGCTCGAATACTTGCCGGGCAAATTTCTCTGACAGGTTGTTTTCTCGCATGCCAAGAATTAGTTTCTGGCGCAATTGATCAATTAATCCCGGTCGTCTCCAGGCTCCCATAGCACGTCGCAACTGGGCTGCTTCACCAGGTGTAAACCCTGCTGCCACGACTGCCAGTCGCATGGCCTGCTCCTGGAAGAGAGGGACTCCTAGGGTTTTCTTCAAGACATTGCGAATCTGGGAGTTGGGGTACTTTGCTTTTTCGAGCCCATCGCGGCGACGCAGGTAGGGATGAACCATTTGTCCTTGAATTGGTCCCGGTCGCACGATGGCGACTTCAATCACCAGGTCGTAATAATTGCGTGGCCGCAGTCGCGGCAACATGTTCATCTGGGCTCGGCTTTCAATCTGGAAAACTCCAATCGTATCTGCCTGGCAAATCATGTCGTAAACCGCTTCGTCGCCAGCAGGAATGCTGGCGAGGGTGAAGGTTTTGTCATGGTGGTGTTTGATCAGTTGGAAGCATTTGTGGATGGCCGTTAACATTCCCAGGGACAGGCAATCCACCTTGAGAATGCCAAGTTCATCGAGGTCATCCTTGTTCCACTGGATGACGGTGCGATCTTCCATCGAAGCATTTTCAATAGGGACCAGTTCGCAGAGAGGGCCCCGTGTCATGACCATGCCTCCCACGTGCTGAGAGAGATGGCGTGGGAATCCAATCAGTAAGTTGACCAGTGAGATGAGTCGTTTCCCCAGTGGGGATTGCGGGGCAATATCAGCTTGTTGGCAGACGTTCTCGAGTGGGGCATGACGTGCGTAACCATCAATGTTTTTCGTCATGACATCGAGGCGATCGAGCGAAAGTCCGAGTGCCTTGCCTACATCGCGAATGGCGGATCGCGATCGGTAAGTAGTCACGACAGCGGTCATGCCTGCCCGCTCACGACCGTATTTGCGGTACAAGTATTGCAATACCTCTTCGCGGCGCTCGTGCTCGAAATCAACATCGATGTCAGGTGCTTCGTTGCGTTCGCGACTAATGAATCGTTCGAACAGTACGTCGGTCGTGTCGGGATCGACCGATGTGATGCCCAGGCAATAGCAGATGGCTGAATTAGCGGCCGAGCCACGCCCCTGGCAGAGAATGTCCTGGCTGCGGGCAAATCGAACCAGGTCCCAGACCGTGAGGAAATAGGCTTCGTAATGGAGTTCTTCGATCAGTTGCAACTCGTGTTCAATTAGTTGCCGGACCTTGGCCGGGATTCCTTGGGGATAGCGTTGCTGAGCACCTTGCCAGCTTAGCTCCTTTAAATAAGTGATAGGGGCAAGATCGCCAGGGGCCAGTTCTTCTGGATATTCATAGCGAAGCTCTTCGAGCGAAAACGTGCAGCGACTGGTAACTTCCAGGGTTCGCTGCAGGCTGCCAGGAAAAGGCCGGTAGATGGAACGAAGTTGGTCGAGGGTTCTTAAGTGACGCTGGGCATTTGGAAAACGACGAGTGTCAATTTGTGAGACAGTTGTCCCCCGGGCAATGGCAGTCAGGATGTCGTGAAGCGCAATACGATCAGCCATGTGATAGTGAACGTTGCCAGCAGCGACTAGCGGCAAGCGAACTCGGTTAGACAGGCTGGTAAGGGAGTCGATTCGTGCCGGGTCGTTTGCGCCATGATGCAGTTCAGCCAGCAGGTAACAGCGATCTGCAAAGATGTCACGGTAAGCAGAAAGCTGCTGATGAGTAGCTAAAGGAGATGGGCAGGAAGGAGGTGAATTGTCCTTGGCAGCACCTGTCAGCGGACCATTCCAGTCAGGAATGATCCCGGCCAGTAGTGAACAGCTATGCTGGGATATATCTTCCAGGGTTAAATAACATTCCCCTTTTTCTGCCCGCCGCCGTCCGTGAGTAATCAACCGACAGAGGGATCCATAAGCAGTTCTGTGAGGAGCCCACAGCAGGCAGGGAGGGGCATCGACAGGGGTGATTTGGGCCCCAATGAGTAAGGGTAAGTCAGCTTGCTTGGCTGCCAGGTGAGCCCGTACGACACCAGCCAGGGTGTTGTGATCGGTAATGGCCAGCGCGGCGTAGCCCAGTTGAGCGGCCTGAGTGACCAGTTCATCTGGATGGGAAGCACCTTGCAGGAAAGAAAAATTCGTTTTGCAGTGTAGTTCAGCGTACATGGTGAAATCAGGAAAAGTGTCCGTGCAGATACCAGTTGTTTTGTTGTAATTCTCGAAATAACCAGAAGCGATGACCTGTTGTGGTTTGCACCCGGTAGTAATCTCGTCGTACGACTGGCCCTCGCCACCAGCCGGTTTCGATGCGTTCAGGTCCCCAGGTCTGTTCGACGTGATAGGAATGCTGGCGGTACTGGAAACGCATGGGAGGTCCATTGAAAGCAACAGCGGTGACTGCCAGTCGTGCAGCAGGAGTGAGCAGTTGTAATGGGCGAGTGACCGGTGCAATGGGAGGGTGGGGCGTGGAACAGGTTGCCGCTGACGTTTTTTTGGGTGGGGAGCGATGCGTGATCCAGGAAGTATTGTAATAAGCCCGTTCCGGTTGAGCGTCAGCTTGTAAATGTGCCTGGACAACGCGGTCGGCGCCTAGACGACGACTCAGGCGATCAATTAAATGGGCAAGGCGACGCGAGCTGGTTTGCTGGAGCGATACAGGAAGATCTCTTGCGGAGAGAGAAGGTTCTGTTTCCAGGTGATTTAATAAGGACTGCTGGTATGACTCGAGGGGAGCAGTACGAACAGCGAGCAGTTTTATTTCCTGGATGGGTGAGGATAGGAATTTATGGCTCCATTGCATTTTCAATAAGCTGCTCAGATGTTCTGGGTCAGTAGTGGCTTGAAATAGATCAATCGTGGTTTGTAAATGTTTTTTGCTGACGCATTGCAAGTGACACTCCAATTGCAATATTCCCTGTTGGTGATGCAAAAGCGATTGGGTCAAGGATTTCAGCAGGTCGGCCAACAGCCACTGGATTCTTCGCTGGCTGCTGGTTGGATGTTCCAGCCACTGGCTTACGACAAAAGCAGTTGGCGGGCGGTATGCGTCAATAAATTCTTCCCGCCGACCTAATGCCTGGTCGAGTCGCTTCATGAGCGTTTCTCCCAGGCGAGTTAGTAAGCTGGTACGTGGTAACTGGTAGAGCGTGGCAATCTGCTGAATACCTGCCTGCTGTAGTCGTTGGAGAGTTTTTAAGGGGAGTCGTAAGGCGGAAGGGGGAAGTTCTCCCAGGCCGTCTGAGATGTGTTGCGATGGTAAGATCCAGCCTTGAGAGTCATCGTTGCGGCTGGGGGTTTGGTCGCCAGCAAAAGAGGTGAACCAACTGCCTGTTCCTGGCGGCTGTTGCGGTGGAGAAAAATGAGCCAGGGCCCAAGCGGTTCCCAGGGTGGCTGCGATCGCCAGGCGAACATGATATCCCCAACGCTGAAAATCAGAGATGACCTGGCGGGCTAACTGCTGCTCGTTGCCAAACAATGGGACAGTGCGGCTGATGTCAATCAGCAGGGCCTGAGGTTGTTGATCGGTGACCGTTGTCCCCGTACGAAAAAAAGTTTCGCGGACGCATTCGATTCCTGTCTGTGGGCTAAACCGTTGACAAGATTTTGCCAGGTGTTGCAGTTGTTTCAGGTCGTCTTCTGCGTTGTAAGAATGGATTTGTAAGTTAGCAGGACACAAGGAAGTTGCTTCAGATAAAGACATCTCCGGCTGGATTCCATGTGGTTGCGATTTTTGACAGCAATTTGCGACAGACAGACCACGTCGTGGAGTGCGAACCGAGAGGATGAGAGGGTGCTGGCGAAGGTCAGGCTGAGCGACAGTCAGACGCTGTAGTGGCCAGGTGGGAAGCCAGATG
>CAZXJC010000545.1:0-2744 GCA_964640885.1 uncultured Pirellulaceae bacterium
CCTCTCAAAGCTTTCACAAACAGAAAAGCGCGATCGCAAGGGGGTGCAGCCTCCGAGCCGGACTCCCCCGACGCCACACCGTCAGACGAGTAGTCAGTAACCGTCAGTAGCATGATGGTTAGCCGCGGGAGTTTAGCCGAACTCCGTCACGATTTCCGGCCGCGGTGAGGGGATAATAACCTTTTCGACCAGCAATCCCTTTCGTTCAACGACCCCAGCGCCAACGGCGATCGCCTCTTGAACAGCGGCGACCTCTCCGGTGAGTGTGAGAAAGGCCTTGCCGCCGATCGCCATCGCAATATGAATGGCAATCAGTTTCACGGGAGCTGATTTCACGGCCGCGTCGGCCGCTTGGATCGTCGAAGCCACGCTAAATGATTCGAGGACGCCCAGCGCCTTCAGCTCCGGCAAATGGGTCACGCCGCTGATCGCCGGAAAGACCTCCGGATGGACGCTGGAGATCACGAAGTGGTCGACCACCGTATGGGCCCCGACACGCACGCCAGCGTCAACGCTGGTCTGCACGGCGTCAACAGTACCGCCGATGAGCACCATGTATTTACCGGGACAGATGGTGCGGTTCACGATAATTTCCACGTTGGCTGCCTTGAGGACGGTGTCGGCAATAGAAAAGCCAATGGCGATGCTGGATGTCTCTATCAAACCAATCGCTTGGGATGTGTTCATCGAAGTTTATCCTTGAGAGGTCTTGATTATTTGCTTGTTAGGAACCATCGCGAATCTGTATGGTTTCCGCTGTCACGGCGCTGACTTGTCCGCTGATGCTGGCGTGTACAGGGCAGCCGAGGTCATCACCGGTGACGTCGCCGATGACATCACCTCGCTGCACCCGGTCCCCCACTTTCACAATGGCGTCGGCCGGTCGGCCGATGTGGGCGTTGAGTGGAATCGTTACCTGCTCAGGCTGGATGTCTGTTTTGACAAATTCCGCCTTGCGGTCGTAGGGAGTGAGTCCCAGGCGCTGGTAAAGTGTTTGAATCGGTAATTCGCGACCCTTACGGGCGGGATGTGCTGGACGCATAAGCGTTTCCAGTTCCTCTTCCGTGCGGCCCATCTCGTTTTCCCGCAGTAACGCCTTGGCGTCGACACAAATGCGGGCTGGATCGAGCATTTCGGGACAGGCCACCAGCGAACAGACGTTGCACTCGCAGCAATACTGAGCCCAGAGGCTGCCCCGCTCCTTGTTACTGCCGGTCATCTGCAGCGAGCGCATCACCATGTGGGGCTGAATCGGATATCCCAGGATGTATCGCGGGCATAGTTCCGTGCAGAGCGAACACTGATCACATTGGCCGTGACCGATCCGAGTATAGGTCTCCTTGGACTGCGTCTTGCGGCGAAACAGGTAGTGGTCATCGGGCAATACGATGACCCCGCCGATAGTCTTCGTCACGGGGATGGAGAGGTCTGTCGTCGAGCCACCCATCATCAGCCCGCCGGTTAGTGCGACCGCGTTGTCTACGGTTGCCCCACCGGCTAGCCCCACGCAATCAATCATCGGCGTGCCAACGGGGACGACTGTTGTTATCGGAGTTTCCACGGCTCCACAGATCGTGACGTACTTGTCGGTCACCGGTGTACCGTCGACGGCGCGCGCCAGGTTGACGATCGTCTCCACGTTGTCGACCACGCAGCCCACATCCAGCGGCAAGCCACCGGCCGGTATTTGACGACCGGTGATCTCGTAGACCAGCACGAATTCATCGCCGGCAGGATAGACGTCCTCGTAGACGAAAAACTCGATTCCCTCTCGCTCGGCATCGGCAGCCAGGCTCTCCGCCACGTCTTCATTCTTACGCTTGATCGCAATCACGACCCGCGATGCACCGGTAAGCTCCTGCATCAGCTTCAGGCCGCGGAACATCTCGGCCGCGTCTTGCACCATCGTTTCCCGGTCTTTTTGCAGAAGTGGTTCGCATTCGGCCCCGTTGGCAATGACGCAATCGACCGAAGCATCCAGCTTTTTATAGGTGGGAAAACCTGCTCCGCCAGCTCCAACAACGCCCGCACGGCGAATTTGTTCCAGGACATTCGAGCGGTTGACCATATTTTCAAAGCCATCCCTTCCCCGCGAGGAAGGTCTTCTTGAGTTCAAGATTTCTGTAGCCTGAGCTAGAAAATACTCCACCGCGCGATTTTAGGGAAGATCGATCTTCCTGGGAGACTGATTTATGCAGATTAGCCGCGTTTGCGTTTTTAGCCACCCTTGGCCGATCGGCCAAGAAAAATGCCCCTTCACCACTCAGGGGGTAAAGATGGCTGCGTCTAGAAGTTCTTTTTCAGTGAGAAACTGCCTACTGAGGTAGCCCTCAATAAATATGCAGTGCAAGCGGTGGCCAAAAGAGGACAGGGGTTGCCAGTTGCCCCCTAGGGAGCCTTCGCTTCTTTAACCGAGCCGTGAAGCTCAATCTGTGACGCGATAGCTTTGTCTTCGGATGTCGGACGCAGTGTTACTAGGGGCGTGTCATGTGGTCCGTTACTCCAGAAACCATGACCTTCCTTGTTAAGTCCCAATCGAAAGCGTTCCTGCCCCTGACCAAACACACGGAAGACAGACATTGGCTGTGCAACCGACAGGTTGCGGCCCACTTGGATGGCACCATTAGGATCAAGTGGAGCGTCAGCAAAGGCATCCGCCCTGCCAACGCGCAGGAAGCCAGACAGCCAAACGTCGTTGTCGACCGTTAAACGTGCAGACGGCGACGTGAACGGATTCGCGTCGA
>CAZXJC010000546.1:0-3310 GCA_964640885.1 uncultured Pirellulaceae bacterium
ACGAAGCCGGTCGCATAACCATTCTTGGCCAACACGGCTCCGACGTTCAAGATGTCGGACTCCAAATCCATGGTGGAACCGGGAAGCGCTTGTTGCCCCAATGGGAATTGTTCTCGGTAGGCAGGTCCATATGCGGAACCCGCGTAACGGCCTGTCAGAAAGGTGTAACGGGAGGGCGTGCAGACGGTAGTAGTGACATGAGCATTGTGAAAGGTCATGCCTTCACGTGCCAGGCGGTCAAGGTTCGGTGTGAGCACCTTGCCGCCATAAACACTGGTTTCGTATTTATCGTAGTCGTCGACCAGGAAGACAATGATGTTCGGGGCCTGTCGTTGTACGGACTCCGCAGCACTTGCGATGTGGACCGCAAAGAGGCAACAGAGCAGTAGTGACACGGTCCGGTAAAGTCGAGGTAAAAGGCTCATTAGGCAGCCTTTCCGGTAAGCGCGGCCATGGCATTATTGAAAAAGATGTCGTTGAGGGTGCCGCTATCGGTGACGATCCTCCGCAGGAAGGACTGCAATCGGGTGCTGTAGCAAACGCCGTTGAAGTGCCCCCCCTTGCCGTCGTAGCAGGGGCAGTCGCTTCCAAAAATCAACTGCTTGCGATGACGCGCAATAAACCCACGGGTAAACGTTTCATCACGAGTAAGCGCGCCGTAGCCGCTGCCGGCTGACAGGTCGGCGTAGAGGTTTGGATATTTTCCCAGCAGCCGATCCATGACTCCGCCCGGCTTCACAGGTCCCTTCGGATAAAGTGACTTCTTGGGGTCGGGGACTTCGGCGCTAATGTGAGCCCACCACGTTTGAGCGTGTCCAATGATGCGAACTTTTTTGTATCGTTTGAGATAAGTTTCAAGGTGTTCGGCCAGGCCTTGGTTGTAACCGTTTGGGCCATCCTGAAAATGGATCGTGATCGGCCAGTTCAACTCGTCGCAGAAAGCAATCACTGCTTCGACTCGCCGGTCATTAAGGGCAAGGTGCTCCTTTTGTTCGCCAATGCCACGGCAGCCCGCTTCGTAGTAGGTCCGTAGGGTGCGCAGGACATCCGGTTGTCGGATATCAGACTGGCAAAACGGAATAATGCGATCGCGGTATTTTTCCAGCGATTCAATCACCGTGGCGCTTTTGGAGACACCGCCACCCTCACCCGTCTCAAGTGGAAGGATGAAGGCGCGTTGAGTGCCGGTCGCGTCCATGTGCTTGATCGTATCTTCGATCGTGCGGTCCTTGTGATTGTAGTGTAAGTGGCAGTCAAGGAGCTTCGGGGTAGTGTCCGCCGCCGAGGCTGTGGCGTGAGGTAGCACGTTAGCAACCAGGGTAGCTGCGGCGCTGGATGCCAGGAACGTGCGCCGTGAAACGAATGGGGAAGCGGTCATTCGAGAACCTCCGTTAGTTAAGAAAGGAGCAATGCTGATTGTCACTTAAAGCTTCATCGCGTTCCAGGGGGAAGTAACACCCTCCTGAGGGCTGCCTGGATGCGAGCTTCAGCGCCCGGGTCGACCCAGAGCCAGAATCCATCAAAACCATCCTTGAATGCGGAGTCTGTCGGTAGGTAACCGGGCCAGCATTGGCCGTAGCCAACCGACATGACGAACGAATCAGGACGGGTTCGCTGGGCCATTAGCTGATAACCGACAAATGCCTCTCCAGGGAAGAGGACGATCTGGGCAGGACCAAAATCAAGGCAAGGGACGTCGATCTTGTTTCCCTTGCCTAAGTGTTCCCGGGTGCTTAGCCCCATGGCCGCCAAGACTCGGGCCTTGCGGTTAGCATTCTTGTCCTCGAGAAGTCTCGTCATGGCTTCAGCGCTGTAAGCCGGATCGGAACGGTATGCCAAGTCTAGCTTGGTAGTGCGAAACGATATCTCTTGAAGCGGGTATCTGCGAGTCTTTCGAGAGGAAGCCCGCATAGCTCGCAAAAGGCGATCAGCAAGGATGGCACGGTTGGCGGGTGAACCGTCGTTGTACTTTCCACCGGTAACGTCACCGCTGCACCCGGAGACGTAGATGTGGTTGATGCCGGGGTCTTCGCTGCGCCGTAGCTCACGAGCAATCCCGACGAAATCCGCGTTCACCCCGCCCTTGCCGTAATAACTCATGGGGTGCGTGGCGTAACAGCTAAGGCTGATGAGCCGACGGTCACCATTACAGAGAGTGATCGTCTTTAGTAAAGGGTCGATCAGGCCTGCTGGAGCATCGCGATAAGCGGCGGTTCTGGCACCGTTGCTCCCGCGGTCGAAACTGACCGTACCGTCAGCTGCTACCACGCGACGATTGGAGGCGATTTGTTTGACAGTTGCCTGAGATAGCTCAATGTGAGTCAGCCTGGTGGCGTTGGCAAGACTCGCCCGAACCGCACTAGCGATGCGTTGTCCGGTCTTTTGAAAGAACGCTGGATCGAACATCTCACCCTTCATGCCAACGCCGTCCAATAGGCGCTGAGCGGCTAAGTCGACAAGCGGTGCATCATGCTGATGTACACAAGACAGGATGACTCGTTCGGCAGTAGTTCCGGCAGCGGTGGCAATAAGTTGTCGCCAGGAGTCGTACGCCTCGTTGCGAAGTTCGCACCAATCAACGGCGGCAATTACGACTGGCTTGCCAGCTCCCAAGATAACGGTTCCGTGGGCGTAAAGCGGACCGATAATCTGGCGTGCGACTCCCTGTCGACGTCCCAGCAACGGGTGCCCGATCGGACAAGTGATGTCGAGACGAAAACTGGTGACTTGCCAGCGAGATTCCGGAAGGGTGGCTGCCGAGCAAAAGGGTGTTACTGCTGCTGCGGCTAATAGTTGTCGTCGTGTAATGGACACGTTAAATTCTCGTCTCTTCATTCAGCCGGGTAAGGCCTTGCGTTAAGGCGTGACACCAATTTTCAGGAGCGCCTTTTGGCGTGACGTTTTAATGAGATCCTTGATCAGGATGGCTTTGCCACCGGCCTTCTTGCTGGCCTCTGCGGCTTCCATAAAAGCAAATATCTCTACAGTCGTCTCTGGTGGCAGCGGTGACTTCCCTGTCTTGAAGAAGCGGGCAATTTCCTGCATCAGGGCTATCTTGTCGCTCCCCTCAGTCGATTGAATATTACGCTTTTCGCCGAAAACAGTCAGGCCGAAACCTGTCTTGCCTCCCGCTTCGCGGATTCCACGGAAAGTCCCCACGCGACCATCCGCCCAGGTTCCGGTTACTTGTTCCGCGGTCGCGGTCTGGCTGGCTGTCACCGAATGGCAACCTGTTCCCAAGACCGTGTAGAGAACTTCGCACCCGTGGATGCCATACCAGAAAAGATCAGGGTGGTTTGGAACACTCTTT
>CAZXJC010000547.1:0-18551 GCA_964640885.1 uncultured Pirellulaceae bacterium
CGGACGGTCCATTTTGAAGTCGTGGGACTGCTGGCAAATAGTATTCTTCAAGGCAGCCTGCTCATCAGCGAAGCCGATTTCGAACGCCACTACCCGGACGTTAGTGGCTACCGTTACTTCTTGATTGATACAGGAACCGAAACTTCGGAGGAGGCAGCGCAACTGCTGGAAAACCGGTTTAGCGATGAAGGCTTTGATACCCGTTCCACGGACGAACTACTCGCCTCCCTGCTGCAAGTTCAAAATACTTACTTGAGTGCTTTCCAAAGCCTGGGAGCCCTCGGACAATTGTTAGGGACATTTGGCCTGGCCACGGTTCAACTGCGTAACGTACTGGAGCGCCGGTCGGAACTTGCACTGATGCGTTCCAGTGGCTTTGCACGGAAACGACTGGCCACGATGGTAATGCTCGAACACAGTATCTTACTGCTGGGAGGGCTGGCAACCGGTATCTTTGCTTCCCTGGTCACTGTCTTGCCACACTGGTTTAGTGGTGGTGCCGCCGTACCGGGAACTCGGCTCGTGATTGATTTACTGGTCATCCTGGTTGTGGGCTTACTGGCAGGGCTTGCTGCCGTCGCCGCAACGCTACGGGCTCCCATGATTTCTGCACTACGAGGTGACTAAACCACCATGACCACCAAGACTGCCATTGCCATTGCCGCTCATCCGGACGATATCGAGTTTTTCATGGCCGGTACCCTGATGCTGTTGGGCCGGGCCGGTTACGAAATCCATTACATGAACATTGCCAACGGCTGCTGTGGTACCACCGAGTACGACATTGAAACGATCACTCGAATGCGGCGTGATGAAGCACAGCAAGCGGCTGCCAGCATTGGTGCCATCTTTCACGAATCAATCTGCAACGACCTGGAAATTTTCTATGAGCAGGCAACGCTGGCGAAAGTAACCTCCGTCATCCGCGAGGTTGCCCCGGAAATCGTCTTAACTCACGCTCCGGCCGATTACATGGAAGACCATATGAATACCTCGCGACTGGCTGTTTCAGCTGCCTTTTGTCGCGGCATGCCCAATTTTCCGGTCGATCCACCAAGGGATCCGGTGGACCAAACGGTCACGGTCTACCATGCTCAGCCCTATTCACACCGGGATCCGTTACGGCAGCTCGTAACTCCAGACCTGTGGGTTGATGTCAGTAACGTGCTGGAAGAAAAAGTTGCCATGTTGGCCAAGCATGCCAGTCAGAAACTCTGGCTCGACCAAAGCCAGGGCCATGACTCCTATCTGCAAACACTCCGTGATCTGGATGCAGAGGGAGGAAAGTTGTCAGGTCGTTTTCAGTACGCGGAGGGCTGGCGGCGGCACCTGCACCTGGGATTCTGTGGTCCGGACGATAATCCACTGGTCGATGCCTTGAGCCAGGTTAGTGAATTATCGGTAAACTCATGATTAATTGCTGGTCGCAATTGCTGAGCGAACTGGCAATCGATTACACTGGCAGCAGCCAAGATGAGATGTTCCCTCCCAAAATAAGCGAGTTGTCATGAAATCCTTGCTCTTGCCGATACCGTTTGCCGTCATCACAATTCTGGCTTGGGGATCCTACGGGAACTGGCTACACGCGGCGAAGGCAGAAGTCAGTGACCTGAGAATGCGACAATTCTTCTGTGTCGGGATGGCTTACTTCATCCTGGCCATTGTTATCCCGACCCTGTTTATCAAGCTCAAGGGAGAAAAAGGGGCGTTCACGGTCAGTGGAATCATCTGGTCCCTGGCGGCCGGGGTCTGTGGGGCGCTGGGAGCCCTGGGAATCATCATGGCGCTCTCTGCTGGAGGATCGAAAGCTCCTCTCTACGTGATGCCGCTGGTGTTCGGTTGCGCCCCTGTAGTTAACACGCTGGTTTCCATGACGATGAACCGCAGCCTCAAGGAAGCCAATTCAGCCTTCCTGGCTGGTATTGTGCTGGTCGCCATCGGGGCTTCCCTGGTCTTTATCACCAAGCCCAAGACGAACGTGCACCATGACACCACGAGCCAGAAGACGACCCAGGAGTCGCTCAGTAAGTCAGAGACCAAGTCAGAGACCAAGTCGGAAACCAAGGATGACACCAAGCCGAAAACAATTAACTGGTGGACTGTGATCGGTGGCATCTTGCTCACGGCACTCAGCTGGGGAACTTACGGATCGGTACTCCACAAAGGGCAGGCCCTGATGAAAGGGAGCCGGTTGCGCCCACTGATCTGTGTCGGGTTAGCCTATTTTGTGGTTGCCGTGATTGTGCCTTTGGGACTAATCCGTGCAAACCCACTCGCTGGGATGGGTTCTGCCGGCATGCTGGCCTTCCTGGCCGGAGCTGCCGGCGCCATCGGTGCCTTCGGGATCATTCTCTCCTTTACCTTCGGCGGCAAGCCCATTTACATTATGCCACTGGTTTTTGGTGGGGCTCCTGTCATCAATACCCTGGTTGCCAGTTATGGAAACTATGATCAGATCGGACCGACCTTTATCATGAGTCTCACGGTCGTCATTGTGGGAGCCGTGATGGTACTGGTCTGCCAGCCAAAACCATCCAAACCGGCGCCACCCGCTCCGGAACCCTACCCTGCTCCGGAACCGGAACCAGCTCCTGTCAACGAACCTGAGCAGGAATCGACGGACCAGGATAAAGATGGAACGGACGACCAGGATGAAGATGGAACGGACGACCAGGATGAATCGATTAACCCGCACTAGTTGGTTAGTTTCATCATCCGCCTCCCGTAAGATTGACACCCCGCGTACTCGCCAGGAATCTCTGTCGCCATGAATGATCATGACACGATGCAGACGATTGATACCGTACTTAGCCACGTCTGGATGGTCCGTGCGTTTCTGAAACACTGCGAAGAGGCAGAAGAGGATGAAGAATTGCGTGACGTGCACCGCGCCCTGTATGACTACATGTTAGCGCTGGGAGCACCGCTCAAGGCAGCCGATGCCGAATCGTATCTCAAAACGGCTCGCAAGAAATACTCGAAACTGAGAAAGGCTACGGAATTGTTTCAGGAAATTCAGCCTGAGATCTCGGGCCACACGAATTTCCAGATGGCCTGTCATTCGCTGGTAGCCGCCGTAGGACAAGTCGGTAAGCTGCTGGAGATTCCTGCTTCTTAGCGTCAGGTTCCCTGCGCCAGTCCAAACCACTCAATCTGCATGCGCGGGCAGAAATGCCAGCCATGCTGCTGACAAATCGGTTCCAGCCACTTTGATTTTTCAGCCAGTTCCAGGGCATTGACTCCTTGTGGCATCAGGTAAACATGCTGCTGGTCGATCTCGGGAAACTCTTGCAGGTAGTCCTCGACCAGTTCACAATCCGCGGTCGAATCAATCACGAATTTAAGCTGGTATGGGTACTCCTCGATCATCTGGCGAATGACCTCAGGTTGATGACGCGTTCGCTGATGCCGACGATACCAGGCGGGGTGATCATCAGGTGCCGGGGCACTGCTGGAAAACTTCGGACTGATCGACATCAGGTCACAGGATACCGGCAGGTAAAGAGTGCCGGCGGTTTCAATCGTCAGATGTTTACCCAGGGTTTTGAGTTTCTCGCAAACCGGGATGAGTTCAGCAAACAGCATCGGTTCGCCACCGGTGATCACGACGTGTGGCAAGTCCCATGCTGTTGCTGCCTGGACAATATCGTTGACTGATAAATCATTGCCGGTTGGCCTCCATGACGTATAGGGCGTGTCGCAGTACCAGCAGCGCAGGTTGCATCCGGACGCACGGACGAAAACAGATTCAGTCCCGGTCAGCAGGCCTTCTCCTTGTACCGACTTGTAGATTTCAGCAATCTTCACCAGCATTGCTCCGAAAAATAGCTCGCTTCCCGCAACTGGAGCCGTTAGGCCCCTTTTCAGTCAATATCCCATCATGACACAATGAAAGGCTAAGGAAAAGGAGCAACTGTATGCCTGACAACAAGCGCGATCTATTGGAAACGTTTGAAAACCAGTTTCCCGAGCGTGATTATGAAATTGAAATCGTATGTCCCGAATTCACATCTGTCTGCCCCAAGACTGGACAGCCAGACTTCGCAACGCTTACGTTTACGTACACGCCAGGTGCCACCTGTGTCGAGTTGAAAAGTTTGAAGCTTTATCTGCAAAGCTACCGTAACGATGGCATCTTTTACGAAAACGTGACAAACACGATCTTGGATGACCTGGTCGCCACGGTAAGTCCTCGCCATATGAAGCTGGTAGCAGCCTTTACCGCACGTGGTGGCATCACGACTAATGTGACTGCCACCTACGAAGCCTCGACCTCGTAAGTTTGCCAATTCAACCCTGGCAACTGTCAGCAACCTGCTGGAAGATATTGAACATCACGTCCAGGTAGGTCTGCGCTTCCTCGAGCGGCATCACCAATGGCGGGCTGACACGGATCACTTTGCCGGCCAGTGGACCCAACTAATGGATAGCACGACCCTGGTCATCACCCAGGTAACAAGCTTCCACGCACGCATTTGCCACATCATCGGCAGCCAGTTCCCCACAAGGATTGCACTCCACTCCCCAGACGCATCCTTCTCCACGAACGTTTTGGATAATGCCCGTCTCCTTGAGTCGTTGTAGGCCGGCTTCAATAACGGTAGCGAGTTGTCGACCCTGTTCTATCACTGGCTCAGATTCAAAAGCATCGAGGGTCGCCAGGACTGCTGCCGAAGAGAGCGGATTAGCGCTCCACGTATCAGACCCTTCACCATATTTCATTTGCCCAAAGACATCTTCGCGTCCAACCGCGGCACTTACTGGAACTCCATTACCCAGTCCTTTTCCCAGGCAGACAATATCCGGTTCGATCTCGTAATGGGTATAAGCATACATGGGTCCGGTACGACCAAAATTGGATTGAATCTCATCCAGGATAAACAGCCAGTCATGATCACGGCAGAATTGTTGTAGCAATTGCAAATATTCTTTTTGCGGGTGGAAAGAGCCACCGCCACCAAGATACGGTTCCGTCACCAGGCAACAAATCTGGTCACCCAGTTCCTGGTGCAACTGTTCCAGTTCCTGTCGATAAGGATCCAGGTCTAATGGTTGTTGACGTGTTTGCAGATCCACGCATTCTTCTTTAGGAAAACTAATAAAGCGCACTCGAGGATCACGTTCACTATCTTCTTCGCTGCCGGTAATCGCTCCGGCCACTCCCTTCTTACCGTGAAATCCACCACGCGTGGCCAGCATGAACTCCTGTCCCGGACGCCGTTTCATAGCGGCCCAAATCGCTTTCTGGATCGCTTCACTACCACTGGCGGCCCACAAGACCTGCTCCATGCGTTGACCACCAGGTTCATTGCGCATATTGGTCAGTAGACGTTCGCTGGCCAGTAAACCCAACTCGGTAACTGCATTGTAGGAAGTGAGGGGAGCAGATTTGACAAATGTCTCAGACTCATCGACTTGTTCTAAGCCCAGGTAGCGCCAGACAGCTTGCCACCAGGAGCGAGGATTGTGGCCCAGGTTAGCAACCAGTACCCCCGAGCTAAAATCTGCCAGTTGGCGACCTTCCGGTGTCCAGTGGTAAGAACCGGCACTTTCTGCCAAGACTGCCAGTGATGGTGTGTAGGTACGGAGAGTTCTAGGTTCCGCCTGGTCCAAGCGTTGTCGAATCTCGTTCGATTTCGCTTCTCCAGTGTGCTCAACAACAGGTTTCCGATCTTCTGATTTACTCATAAATTCATCTCTACTCGGTTGAATCACACAATCTGGATTCCATAACTAGCTGTCAGCCGCCGCTTCTGTCGGCACTTTGTTAGACAGGATACCAGTGGAAGTCTTTGATTTCCAGCACGGGCAGCCGCCAGTCGAAACGAACCCCTTGCATCGACTCCCTACCCATTTCACAATGTGGACCCGGTACCTTTTTGACCAAATCCCTTGCGGACGAGATTCATGTCGAACAATCCAAGTGTCATTCCGACTGGTTTTGCTGACGAAGCAGCAAATCAAAAAACCGCCACGCAACAGTTTGCTGCCTTTAGCGCAATGGGTTTGCAGTATTATACGATCCGTTTCATCGATGCTGGCCAGGGCGTTAAGAACGTAATGCTTCTGACCAAACCAGAAATCAAACGCATTTTAAAACTCCAGGATGAATATGGGTTGAGTGTCTCTTCCCTCGGTTCACCCATTGGAAAAGTTAAATTATTGGACGTCGACGATAAGACACACAATCCATTCATCCCGTTTAAGAAATACCTCAAGCAACATGTTCAGAAAGCGTGTGACTTGGCCAACGCATTTGACACCAAGTTAATTCGTGGTTTTTCCTTTTATCATCCGCGAGGAACCGATGCTTGGGATCATATTGACCTGGTGGTCGATCAACTAAGCGCAGTTGCCGAATTGTGTGATCGCAATGGGCTCACATTCGGGCTGGAAGTTGAGGCCAACCTCGTTGGTCAAAATGGCGAATTGCTGGAAGCACTTCACAAAAAAATCAACCACCCCGCGCTGGTAACTATTTTCGATGCGGGCAACATTGTCACACAGGGATATTCGGCAGACGATGTGTTTCTCCAGTACCTGCAAATGAAAAAAGGACTGGGCTGGATGCACATTAAGGACTACCGACATCCAGAACCTGTCCAACGACAGGGACATATTGACGAAGCTGCCCTGAAACACTTTGTACCAGCAGATATTGGAGATAGCGGACACGAGGCAATCCTGCGAGATTTCCGTGAGCACATTCCAAAGCTGGAGAAAAGACTGAAGCGCAGAGGCGTACCAGGTGTCTTTCTTGACCTGGAACCGCACGTGAAAGGTGGCGGACAGTTCGGTGGGTTTAGTGGACCCGATGGCATGGGAGTCTCTCTACGAGGACTCTGCCGAACCCTGGATTACGTAAACATCGACTACCACTTACGCGATTTTGAAGATGTGCGAACGGCCCGAGGGTTCTAGATGATCTGGGAAGCTGGCTTATGAAAAACATCGTTACCGGCGGTAACTGCCCGGAATGTGACCTGGAACAGGTCGATTGCAAATACAATCACTTTCAAAACGAGGAACTAACAATCGACGCTTGGGAACACCGCTGTCACAATTGTGGCTGGCGCGTTACGACCGCTTATCGCAGCGACGATGAAGACCTCGACTTGACCAGCGTCGACCCGCAGATTTGCCCTCACTGCAGTCGCCAGGCAACTGCTTAAAAAGTCTCTTTTTCTCGGCCTCTGGCAATATGCTAGCGAAAACTAGCCTGTTAGCTAAGAACTCCTTTATTTCTCGATTAAATATGTCGATTATCGGAAGGCAGGCTCTCTTTATGCGCCGTGGGGGTGGGAAAGGAGAAAATGGGGTTCGACCCTATTTTCTCAGCCCAAGTGTCCTCTACCGCAGAAAATCAGGCCTCGCCAGTAGGGTTTCTGAGAAGCCTCAGTTAAACCTTACGATATCAGTCACAAGTAGTTGTTTTAAAAGGTGTTACGAATTTTTTAAGTCCTCAAAACCATGGTTTGGCGAAGAATCGTGACTGCTCCCGGCGGCCAGTCATGCATACGATAGCCAAGCGAGTCACTTTACCGAGTTCGAAAACGGTCATTGTTGGCTCGACGAACGTCGTTTTGTCAGAAAGGACAGAACTCAGTTTAACCAGCAGTTTTGGGCATCGGGATGGAATTCAATCGTCGCTGCTAATGAACTTGTCGAGGTAGTTTGAGATGGGACGTAAAAGCGCCATAAGTAATCTCCGGGAAGTGCTAATTCGACGCCGTGATGCGCTGCGCAAGGCGCTGGCTGGCGACTTGAGCATGTTGAAGGAGTTACGCGAGCAATCTGGTGGTGACGTTGTTGATTTTGCTTTGGACTCCGCTCAAGACGAATTGAGTTCCCAGTTAGCGGAAGTCGAGAGTCGTGAACTGGCCTACATTGACAATGCCTTGGAGCAGATGCGAGAAGGCAAGTATGGGCACTGTGAAGTTTGTAACTCGAACATTCCACTAGCCCGTTTACAGGCGCTTCCTTATGCAACGTTGTGTATTGATTGCCAGCGTGAATTGGAGAAAAACGGTGGCGCCAATGCTCAGGGTGCTGACCTGGCTAATTTGCTCGAGAACATGAGCAACGAAAAAGCTGGCAATGTGAACGACATGGAGATGGATGTTTCCTAGGTCGCTGGCATGTAACGTTCGCTTTTGCTTTCTAGTTTCCTTCTTGCTTTTTGGATATGATCCTGCCGATGGTGTTTTGTCAAAATAGAATCTGGACCGTACTCATGCCCCAGGGGCTGATCCTGCTTTCCTTGACCTTGCTTTCTCCTGCTCTCTGTTCAGGTCAATTACCTGGCGATAAAGTGCCAGACGTGGCGGCTCATCAGCGAGCATTTGAGGAATTAGCCAAGGACGTGGCTGCCCTGGAAATACGGAACAACATTCTCAAGAAGGTGATTCGCCTGGTGAGGCCATCGGTCGTTCACATCGAGGTACGTAAGAACACGGGATCACGTACTCTCGGTCTCGAAGAAGCGGGATCGGGTATGATCATTACGGTCGATAAAAAATATTACATCCTGACGAATCGGCACGTTATCACCAACGCTGAACTGGCAAACATTCAAATCCGACTTTCGGACAATCGACGCATTCATCCTCATAAGGTCTGGGAAGATCGCCTCACCGATGTCGCCGTGATGGAGATTACCGCTGAGCATGTGCTACCCGTCCATCTTGGTAACAGTAAGAAAACAGAAATTGGTGAGTTTGTTTTTGCTGTCGGCAGTCCATTTGGTCTCCACCAGACGGTGACCTATGGAATCGTCAGTGCCAAGGGGCGACAATCACTAAGCCTCGGCGACGAGGGAGTCCCACTGCAAAACTTCCTGCAAACAGATGCGGCCGTCAGCCCGGGCTATAGTGGCGGACCGCTCGTTAATTTACGTGGTGAAGTAATCGGAATTAACACGGCAATTGCCAGTAATTCTGGTGGTAATGAAGGAGTGGCATTCGCCATTCCGATTGACCTGGCGATGGTTATTGTTCGTCAATTAATCACGACGGGAAAAGTCAGACGATCCTACTTGGGTGTCCGAATGGATCATGATTTCACCGACTTGAGTGCTCAAGACCTGGGACTGCCTCACAGTCTCGGTGTGCTGGTCACCGGGATCACTGAAAAGTCGCCTGCCTCCCAGGCCAAACTCTTGGTCAACGACGTGTTGCTGAAGTTCAATCAGATCAAGATTGAAAATGACGATCATTTGTCGAGCATGGTTAGCCTGACGCCACTGAACGAGAAAGTTGAGCTACTCGTCTTTCGTGATCGCAAGGCAATTACCGTTACGGTACAGCTGGCAAACCGCAGTGAATTCGAGGCTCCCTGATCAGTCACCGGGCAGGGATTCTTCTTTTCCGGCGGCAGCCAGGCAGCGGATAATACAGTCCTTGGCTGCTGCCGAATCAACTTGATGAGCCACATCCAACGGGTAACCCCAATTAGAGAGTGGTCGATGATCAAAAACGGTAGCTCCCACCGTAAGCTCTCCCTGGGTTTCAATGTCACCTGTCATGGATTGAATTTCGAATAATTCGGGTTGAATCGCAGCCAGCAAAGCTACAGCATCGGGAATCTGTATTCGCTCTCGCCCCATGTGTTCATGATAAGCACGAAAAGAAAAGGGGATGATGCGCCTTAGCAGGCGACCCGCGCGCGTTGTGACACTGGGCAATTGCTGGACAAATCCCATGTCAAACTTAACCTCTTCGCTGACCTCCAGCGGAATCATCAATTTCGGGACCACGGACTGGAAGACCGTTTTGGCAGCATAGGGATCGCTATGAATATTAAATTCAGCAGCTGGAGTGGAATTGCCGCGAGCAGTAATGCTACCGCTTGAGAGAATAAGCTGTCCAATCAGGGTCGGCAATTCTGGATCTCTATGAAAAGCTCGCGCAATATTGGTCAACGGTCCCAGGCAAACGACTGTGATTTCGCCCGGTGCCGAACGAACCTGGTCGACAAGAATTTTTTCTGCCGCGTGTTGTTGATGCAACTGGGAGACCTCGACACCTGTACCACCGAGTCCATCCTTACCATGTAGTAAGCGAGGCTTAATCGCACCGACGCCTTCCAAGGGCCGAGCAGATCCCACGCGAGGTAATCGTGGCGGATCGAGCTGATCAATCACGGCCTGGACATTAAGGGTTGCCTGTTCGGCGGGAACGTTACCGGCAACTGCCGTTACTGCCATCACATCCAGCCGTGGCTCAAACAGGGCCATGCACATTGCCACGGCATCATCGATGCCGGGATCACAGTCGATAATCACTTTTCTGGGGATCGAAAAGGAAACCATCAGCCGTTGCCTTGGGGGTTAAGCGACACGCTGCGCAGTACAAACAACTGCACCAATGGTCGAAAAACAAGATAGAATTTGAGCGTGTCCTGGCAAGCAGATTGCCCGTACGGACCGCATTGTATGGCAGGCCAGATCGGATCACAAGTGCGAAGTTGTCGACGTCCATTGCAGACCAGCCTGCTTCCAGATCACATCATCTATCGACTTACTAAGTGGCTGATTAGAATGGTGAAGAACGTTCGCTGGAAAACAAACCAGCGGCGTCAACAGAGACAATCGAGTTTGCAACGCAACGATCCTGGAGAGGAGACTTTAAAGCGTGCTAACAACAATACTAGGCCGTGTATCTGCCGGCGAGAGCCTGAGCATGGAGGAAATGGCCCAGGTCATTGACTTGGTCATGCAAGGAGAGTGTTCCGACGAACAAATTGGTCTGCTGTTGATGGCCTTGCGAACCAAGGGGGAAACGATCTCTGAAATTGCCGGTGCCGCAGCCGCCATGCGCAAGCACATGGTTCCTATTCGCTCCTCCCATCAAACACTCGTTGATACCTGCGGAACCGGGGGAGCCGGACTGCATACCTTCAACATTAGTACCGCTGCTGCACTGGTTGCAGCCGCCAGCGGGACAGCTGTAGCCAAGCATGGAAATCGAAAGATTACCAGTCAAACCGGGTCGGCCGACGTACTGGTCGAGTTGGGGGTCAACATCGAAGCCAGCGTCGATGTTGTGCAATCGTGTCTACAGCAGCTTGGTATCTGTTTCTGCTTTGCCCCACTCCTTCATCCAGCCATGAAACACGTGGCAACGGTCCGAAAACAACTGGGAGTGCCCTCTATTTTCAACCTGCTAGGACCCTTTTGTAATCCGGCAGCGGCACCCAATCAGTTGCTGGGTGTGGGACGACCCGAACTAAGAACAACTCTCGCTGAAGCCCTTGCGATGCTAGGAACAGAACGGGCGCTGGTGGTCACAGGTGCTGATGGTATGGATGAGCTTACTCTCACTGGTGACACCTATGTTACGGTCGTAGAAAACGGGTCCACGACAGAACAAACTTGGACTCCGGCTGATTTTGGGCTTTCGACAGCTGAATTGAGCGACTTACAGGTAGAGAACCCGCAGCAGAGCGCTGAACGCATTCGGGATATTTTTCGTGGCGAAGCTGGTCCCGCGCGGGATATCGTGGTGATGAATGCTGCGGCGGCGATCTGGTTAACGGGTCAAGAAACATCTCTCGAGGCGGCTGCCGGGCAGGCAGCCGCAGCGATTGATGATGGGCGTTGCAGTGAACGGTTGGAGCAGCTGGGACAACTGAGCCATCAAATAGAACAATGACCAAACTAACTCCGGTCATTCTCTCGGCGGGTGATGGGAAATTGATTTCGAAATGAACCGTACCATCTTAAAACTCGTTCTACTGGTCTCGTGTGCTCACGCCATGGCCCATATATACGAGTTATCGTTACCTGCTGTCGAACAGGACCTGGCCGCTTCTTACCTGGGTAACGACTTGCAGCAGGGAAAAGAATTTACCGGCTGGCTCAGTTTCTGTTGGCGACTTCCTTGGGGAATCGGAGCGCTACTAGTCGGCTGGTTTGTCGACCGCATGGGTGCACCGCGCATGCTAGTTATTTACCTGGTTGGTTGCGCATTGATGTGTGCAGTCGTCGGGTTACAGGTAGACACACCGATGTTATTCGTGGCGATGTTCACAATGGGTTCGTTCGCCAGCATTTATCACCCTGCCGGACTAACATTGATCTCGCAATGTACCACGGCTGAAAATCGACCTCGCGCCCTGTGACTTCATGGTGTCGTCGGTTCAGCGGGAATTGCCCTGGCACCGCTGGTAGCAGGTTTATTGTTTTATGCAGGAATCAACTGGCCAACCTATTACCTGGTCCTGGTGATTCCTGGACTAGCTCTTGGTGTCTGGTTTTTTCTTCGTCGCCAGCGGATCCATGAGATTGTCCAGGAATCTCTCACCGCAAAGCAACAGTTACCTGCCACAAGCGCGGATCGGCAAGAGGCGGACCAGGCGGCCTGGAGCAGCTTCTATGTCCTGACACTACTGGCGGCCCTGCAGGGGATGGTTTATTCCGGATTCTTGATGTTCTTACGACGTTACCTGGGTCTTCAGGATACGGAGAGCAACTCAGGGGCGGACGTGTTGGACTTAAGTCATGTTTTGATGGCAGTGGTACTGCTGTGTGGCTGTATTGGCCAGTACCTGGCAGGTCGCATCGCCAGGAACCGCTGGTTAGAAATTCAAATCATGCTCATTTGCCTGGCCAACACTCCCTTCCTGATCTGGATGGCCTACGCCACTGGATCAATGCGTTTCGTGGTGGCCAGTCTATTTTCAATTGTACATTTTATGAATCAGCCGATTTACAACAGCTTGATTGCGAAATATACGCCTAATGCACGGCGCAGTCTCTGCTATGGTTTCAGCTTCATGATGGGTTTTGGAGTTGGCGGTCTTGGTGCACCGCTGGCCGGCATACTAGCTACAGAATTTATTACATACCTGGTTTTTGGCCTGATTTCCTTCGGTGCTGCAATCCTGGGTGGTATTCTCTGGGTGATGGATCGACGAGCACAGTAGTCTCCGTACCGTCTGTACCCTGACTTAACGGGAGTCTAATTCATGTCGAGCTCTTCCGTCGGACTGATTGGTGCCGGCTTACTGGGCCAATCGATTGCCCATTGTTTACTACAGTCCAATGAGACCGTCACTGGTTTTGATATTGATCAGCAACGGTGCCTTGAACTGGCTGAACAGGGAGCTGAAACAGTTAATTCTGCTACCGATGTTTGTCAGCAATGTCGGAGGATTTTTCTTTCTCTTCCTGATTCCACGGTCGTGTCAAAGGTCATTGAAGAAATTCGTTCTCAATTACAAACCGGGGACATAATCATTGACACCACGACTGGTAATCCCCGTCACACACGTCAACTCTGTCAGTCACTGGCCGAGGAAGGAATCTTTTACCTGGACGCTACCATTGTGGGATCGAGTGTTCAGGTTCGATCTCAAGAGGCATTGATGCTTATCGGAGGTGACGCATCAGCAGTCTCCGACTGCCAACCGCTACTTGAAACGATCAGCGATCATACCCTGCACTTGGGTCCCTCCGGTGCTGGTGCCACGATGAAACTGGTAGTCAACCTCGTGCTGGGACTTAATCGGGCCGTGTTAGCAGAAGGGTTATCACTAGGGGAATCTTGTGGCCTGGAGCCAGCACAGGTCTTGTCTGTCCTGCGGCAAAGTCCGGCCTACTCTGGTGTCATGGATACCAAGGGATCAAAAATGATCCAGGAAGACTTTTCACCGCAAGCTCGACTTGCCCAACACTTAAAAGACGTGCAATTGATCCTTCAGTTAGGCGACGAACACTCGCAAAACCTGTCCCTAAGCCAGGTTCATCAGTCATTACTGGAAACTGCTGTGGAACTCGGTTACGCAGATGCAGATAACTCGGCAGTGATCATGGCCAGTCGTTCCAAGCGGAACACCGCCTAAGTGTTCCAGGCCTCAGGGGGTATTTCAACAAAGGCTCATTGTCGCCCCCGGACCACCCTGTTAGAGTAAATGGAGTGGTCTTTGCTCGTTCTTGCTTCAAGATGAAGAGCATATCCGTGTTGTTTAAGCGAGTTTCTCCCGCCTCTAAGCGAATCTCTGATGAACCAATCATCTCCACCGGCAATCGGTATTGATTTAGGCACGACCTTTTCCTGCGTCAGTCGGTTGGATGACTTCGGACGCCCAATAACCCTTGCCAACGCCGAGGGCGATAAATCCACTCCCAGTGTCATTTTCTTTGACGGTGAGGACGTGATCGTTGGCAAGGAAGCGGTGAAAGCAAAAGGGACGGACATGGTCCATATTGCCGAATGTGCCAAGCGAGAATTAGGCGAACGCCTGTTTGAAAAAGCGTTGGGTGGTCGTCAATATCCTCCGGAAGTATTACAAGCATTCATACTCAACAAGCTACGTGCAGATGCCCAGCAGCAAGTGGGCGATTTCAGTAAAGTTGTAATCACGGTACCTGCATATTTCGATGAATCACACCGCAAGGCAACTCAAGATGCGGGTTACATTGCCGGCTTTGACGTACTGGATATCATCAATGAGCCAACTGCTGCAGCCATTGCTTACGGTGCACAACAAGGTTTCCTGGACCCTCAACAGGAATCTTCCGCGGGGGCCAAAATTCTTGTTTATGACCTGGGTGGTGGCACCTTTGATGTCACCGTAATGGAAATTGGACACAAGGAATTTGTCGCACTGGCGACCGACGGAGATGTTCAACTAGGGGGACACGACTGGGATCAGCGACTGGTCGATTATGTCTCCGAGGAATTCATTCGTACGTTTGGACTTGATCCCCGTGACGATCCAAATACCGAAGGCCGGTTATGGCGTGAATGCGAAGATGTTAAGCACACCTTGACCGCTCGCAATAAAGCTAATATCGCTTGCGACTACCAGGGGCAATCCCTGCGTGTGGAAGTCACTCGCGAACAGTTTGAGGACATGACCCGTGACCTGCTGGACCGAACCGCCTTCACGACGCGACAAACGCTCCAGGCAGCTGGAATGGAATGGTCTGATATTGACCGCGTCTTACTGGTCGGTGGATCAACACGCATGCCTGCTATTGCCAGCATGCTTGAGGAAATCAGTGGCCTTAAGCCTGACTCCTCGATCTCCCCAGATGAATCGGTTGCCCATGGAGCTGCTTTACACGCAGGCTTGATCTTGGCAACCGAGGCAGGAGAACAACCACTGTTTCATATTAAGAACGTGAATTCACATAGCCTGGGTGTGGTTGCCAAGGACGTTAAGACAGATCGCACTCGTAACGCGATCCTGATTCCAAAAAATACGGGCCTACCCATCACAGCAAAACGAACTTTCAAGGCCATGCGTGGCCAGAAATCTATCTTGGTTCACGTAGTCGAAGGGGAAAGTAATAACCCGGAAGACTGCAGTTCGATTGGACGCTGCAGTATTCGGGACCTGCCTGCCGACCTGGCTGAAAACACAACGATTGAGGTCCGCTTTCGTTACCGTTCCAACGGCCGACTAACCGTGATGGTTAGCGTGGCAGATACGGAGACCCAGTTGCAGCATGAATTCACTCGCGACAACAGTCTCACCCAAGACCAGTTAGACTTGTGGCGCAATTATATTTGCGGAATTCCAAGTCCTGAAAACGAAACGGAAGCAACGGGTTAATGGACCTGGATCATGTGTGACGTCTCGTCCAAAGCGCGTCGTGAGGGTTTATCATGTCTTCCTCTTCTCAACCTCCGAGCAACTTCTCAGATGTTCGCATGCGCGGCTTTGCACAGCGGACGCCCGTAGCTGAGGTCATTAAGTGGTTAGACAAGAACGTCGCTCAGGGAGGGGCCGAATCTATTGAACTGAGCGAGGGAGCAGGGCGCGTCCTGGCCGAGCCGATTACCAGCCCGCTAAACGTCCCCGGATTTCACCGCGGCATGATGGATGGATTTGCAGTGCAAGCAGCCGACACCGCCGGTGCTTCATCCTACAACCCTTTACCACTTCAAATTATTGGCGAATCTCTTCCTGGCGCACCTTTTGAAGGCCAGGCACAAAAAGGGGAAGCCGTTCGCATCATGACTGGTGCACCATTGCCAGCGGGTAGTGACGCGGTGCTACCGGTGGAACTGACGCAAGCCCGAGAGAACGAGGTCCTGGTCATTGAACAAATCGCCCAGGGTAAGAATGTGGGGCTACCGGGTGAAGATCTTCAGGCTGGAGAAGCCGTCTTTGCTGCCGGTCGTTGTTTACGACCTCAAGATGTGGGTGTCCTCTCTTCCATGGGAATCAGCCAATTACCTGTCGTCAAGAAGGTTCGTGTCCGCATCCTGGTCACCGGTGACGAACTATTGTCACCGGGATCCACACCACACGGATGTTTTATTGCAGATGCCAACAGCCCTATGCTCAGCGCCTTAGTGCGCCGCGACGGTGGTATTCCAGAAAACCCGGGCATCGTACCGGATGATCCCGCAGAAATTCTCCAGGCGCTTCACTCCGATGTTGATGTTGTACTGGTTTCCGGTGGGACGAGTGTCGGCCAGGAAGACCATGCACCCCGTCTTGTTGCTGAACATGGAGAACTGGCCATCCACGGTATCGCCATGAGACCCAGCAGTCCGACAGGAATAGGGCGTATTGGCGAGCGATTTATCTTCCTGCTCCCCGGCAACCCGGTGTCATGCCTATGTGCGTATGATTTTTTTGCTGGTCGGGCAATTCGCGGACTGGCTGGCTACCGGCCGCAGTGGCCCTATGCCACTCTCCGACTCCCATTAAGGCAAAAACTGGTTTCTGCGATCGGTCGGGTCGACTACGCGCGGGTCCGGGTCGTCGAGGGCCAAGTTGAACCACTTGCCATCGGAGGCGCCTCGATACTCAGTTCCACCACGCGTTCAGAAGGATTTGTCATCGTCCCACAAGACAGCGAAGGATTTGCAGACGGCACAGAGGTTGAAGTTTTCCTGTATGATTCCCTGGTAGCGGACAACTGATCTAAATCCGTTAACGGTACCTAATACCACTCCTGAAGATATTCATGGCCAAACAACAGCAGTTCCTGGACGTCGTTGATCGAGATGAAGCCGAGCGGCGTTTTCAATCCGCCATTTCATTGCAACCGCTGGGAACCGAGTCTATTCCGCTTGATCAGTGTCGCGGTCGTATCCTCGCAGAGGATATTACGGCAACTGTCGATGTCCCTTCCTTTGATCGTTCTAATTACGATGGCTTCGCCGTCCGGGCCAGCGATACTGTCGGTGCCACTGAAGAACGTCCGGTAACCTTGCAGCTACTGGATTCTGAAATTGCAGCAGGTGTCGTCCCCGACGGAACCGTGCTGGCCGGCAGCGCAATGACCATTGCCACTGGCGGCATGTTGCCGCGTGGTGCCAACGCAGTCGTGATGGTTGAAGATACGGATTTCGATCCCAAGCAGGGTTTGCTCGTCCGACGAGCCATCGCTGCTGGGTTTGGAGTTAGTTTTGCAGGCACCGATATTGGTGCTGGTGAAATCCTGCTACACCGGGGCGATCTTTTAACGAGTCGAGAAACCGGTTCCTTGGCAGCAATCGGCTGCAGCCAGGTTCCCGTTTGGAGACAGCCTCGCGTGGGAATTATTTCCTCCGGAGACGAGATCATTGAACCAGGGGAAGCGATGCAGGCGGGCCTGGTCTACGACTCGAATGCCCGTATCCTGGCGGATGCCGTCAGTGAAGCGGGTGGCTTACCACAATCACTTGGTATTGTTTCAGACGACTTGGAGCAATTACGCGCGAGGCTTGCCGAGGGTCTTCAGTCATGTGACATGGTGCTGCTATCGGGCGGAACCAGCAAGGGTGGCGGCGATGTTTCCTACCATGCGGTCGGTGAACTAACAGACCCGGGCGTGGTGGTCCACGGCGTGGCACTGAAACCAGGAAAGCCTATCTGCCTGGCAGCGACTCGGCAAAAACCGGTCGTGATTTTACCTGGTTTTCCAACGTCAGCAATTTTCACTTTTCACGAATTTGTAGTTCCGGTTATTGAGCAGCTTGCTGGCTTGCGTAAAAAGCAACCGCGTTCCTTACCGGCCCGCCTCTCGGTTAAGATCAACTCGTCGACCGGTCGTACTGAATACGTCTTAGTTAACCTGGTAGAACGTCCACAACCAGAGAACACTGATCATCCCGAACTAGAGTTTGCAGCTTTTCCGATGGGGAAAGGATCTGGATCTGTAACAGCTTTCAGTCGGGCCGACGGTTTTATTACAATCGACCGCCACGAGGAAATCGTAGAGGCAGGAAGCCCTGTGCAGGTACAGCTGATTGGTCAGGATTTAAGTCCAGCCGACCTGGTCGTGATTGGCAGCCATTGCGTTGGCCTCGACTACCTGATGAGCCAGCTACAGGACCGGGGTTTCAAGACCAAGTTACTGGCAGTTGGTTCGAGTGGTGGCCTGGAGGCTGCAATTCGAGGCGAGTGCGATCTGGGCGGCATTCACCTCTATGACCCGAAATCCGATCAATACAACCGACCATTTCTAACCGACAGCACTCGCTTGATAACGGGTTACCAGCGGACCCAGGGGTTGGTGTACCGGAAAGGCGACGAGCGTTTTGAAGGTAAAGATGTAGAGACCTTTATTGAACAGGCAATTGCCAGTGATCAGTGCGTAATGGTAA